>ML214179.1:1195-13813 GCA_004366195.1 Actinomycetota bacterium | reverse complement strand
GCAGGTCAGGTGCCGTTCGGGCACTTCCGCCGCGTGCTGCTCACGAAGGAGTTCACGCCCCTCGAGCCCCGGGTGCTCGGGTACAAGCTCTACGCGCCGGGCGTGGGACCGGTCCTCGCGCTGGGGATCTCCGGCGGGTCCGACCAGGAGCGGCTCGTCCGCTTCGGCCCGGTTCCGTGACGGCGTGTGAGGGAGCAGGGGCCGAGGACGGCCCCTGCTCCCGCTCCCCGCGTCGGCTCAGGCCGAGCGCACGGCCACCCGGGAGGCCCGGATGGTCCCGTCCGCACGCAGGGTGCCGACGACCCGGACGTGCGCGCCGCGGTCGAGCAGGCGCGCGCGGCGGATCGTGGTGTCCGAACGGACCCGGACGACGTGGTGGCTGACCTTCCACCGCCCGACGAGGTCGCCCGAGGGGAACGAGCGGACCGTGCCGAGCAGGACGGCGTGGTCCTCGTCGACGTCCTGCGGGTCCCTCGCCTCGATCTCACGGGCGGTGATCGAGCCATCGGCCTCGGCGAGCCCCTCGATCTTCACGGCTGACCCCACGACGATCGGCCCGTGCTCGTCCTCGATCTCGGTCGCGGTCGTGACGTGGATCGTGACGCCGCTCACGACCCAGTCGCCGACGAGGTCCGGGGTGCCGGGCAGGCTCTCGACGAACCCCTCCAGCTTCACCTCGCCGAAGTCGTCGTCCTCGGCGTCCTCCGACACCTCGACGTGGTGCGCGGTGATGGAGCCGTCGGCCTCGACCGTGCCCTCGACCTTCACGGCTGACCCCACGACGATCGGCCCGTGCTCGTCCTCGATCTCGGTCGCGGTCGTGACGTGGATCGTGACGCCGCTCACGACCCAGTCGCCGACGAGGTCCGGGGTGCCGGGCAGGCTCTCCACGATCCCGACGAACCCGTGGTCCTCATCGTCGCCCGCATCCTCGCTCGCGCCCGCCGGCAGCGAGGTCGCGATGAGGAGCGCGAAGAGACCGACCGCGGTGAGCATGGTGACGATCCTCCGCATGCCATCCCTCCTTCCGGTCGCCGTACGCGTCGAGGATGCGGCTCTCCGGGTTACGGGATGGCCCAGGGGCGACTAAGCGGGGATTAAGGAAGCTCGGCCGTCGCGGATCCGTCCGGACGACGTGGGCGGGTGGAGGGAGGCGCGATCGTCCGCGACGCGCCCGCCATCACCGATCCCTCCGTCCGGGATACTGTGGCGCGTGGAGGAGCCGAGCCTGACCGAGGAGGTCGCCGAGATCGTGGAGCCGGCCCCCGGGGCGTCCCCGGGGGCGCGCGACCGGCGCATCATCCTCGGCCAGACCGCGCAGAACGTCGTCGGCCTGGCCGTCGGCGCTCTCGCCACGTTCGCGGCCCAGGTGCTCATGACGCGGCGCCTGGGCGACCGCGGCTTCGGGGTGGTCACGCTCACGACGCAGTTCGCGTTCGTGGCGGCGGCGGCGACCCGCTTCGGCATGGACGTGGCGAACGTCCGCCTCGTCGCGATCCTCGTGGGGCGAGGGGAGGCGGCGAGGGCGCGGGGGCTCGTTCGGCGCTCGGTCGCGATCGCGCTCGCGGTCTCGGCACCCTTCGGCGCGCTCGTCTTCGCCCTGGCCCCCCGCCTCGCCGAGCGCTTCAGTGGGCTGCCGGAGACGGCGGTCCCCGCGTTCCGGTGGGCGGCCGTGACGATCCCCGTGGCGGCGCTCGCGTTCACCTACATGGGCGCGACGCGGGGTCTGAAGATCATGCGCTACACGCTGTACGCGCAGTGGACGGCGCAGCCCATCGGGTGGATCGTCCTCACGCTCGCGTTCTGGGCGACGCTCGATGCGACGCCGGCCTGGGCGTCGGCGGGGTTCGGCGCCTCCTGGGCCCTCGCCCTCGCCATCGCCTGGTACGGCTGGGAGCGGGAGCAGCGGCGGTTCGGTGCCGGGCGTGGCGGCGAGGGGATCCCGGAGGAGCGGACGGGGGCCCTCGTCCGGTTCGGAGCGCTGCGGGCGCCGGCGACGCTCTTCAGCCAGCTCATCTTCTGGACGGACTTCTTCGTGCTCTCGGCGCTCATGAGCCGCCTCGGACCCGCGGGCGCGGGGCAGGTAGGCGTCTACGGCGCGGTGCTGCGCGCCGGCCAGTCGCTGTTCCTGTTCCTCACGAGCGTCTCGCTCACGTTCAGCCCCTTCGTGGCCGACCTGCACCACCGGGGCGAGCGCGAGCACCTCGACGCCCTCTACAAGCAGGTGACGCGATGGACCCTGGCCGCCACGATCCCCGTGCTGCTCGTGCTGGCCATCCTCCCGGGCAGGGTGCTCCGGATCTTCGGAGGCGCCTTCGCCGGGGGGGACCAGGCGCTCCGGATCCTCATCGTGGGGATGATCGTGCCGGTGATGGTCGGCACGGTGGGGTTCATCCTCATCATGGCCGGGCGGACCGGGTGGGACCTGCTCGTGTACCTGGGCGGGTTCGTCATCGACGTGGGGGTGGCGTTCGCGCTCGCGCGGCCGGAGGTGCTCGGGATCCGCGGGGCGGCCATCGCCCAGGCGTGCACGCTCACGTTCAGCGCGGTGGCCAGGCTGCTGCTCGTCCGCCGGTTCCTCGGGATCTGGCCCTTCGACGGCGGGTACCTTCGGCTCCTCACGCCGACCGCGGTCGGCGCGGCGGCGATGGTCCTCGCCCACGCCGCGCTGCCCGAGACGAGGTGGCTCGTGGACCTGGTGGGCTCGGCCGCGGCCGGCGGGCTCGCGTACCTGGTCGCGCTCCTCCTCTGGGGGCTGCCGCCGGCGGAACGGGCGGCGCTCGGCCGCCTGATGCGGCGGGCCGTCGGCGGCCGAGCCGAGGCCTGATCGCCCGACGGGGGTCGTTGACACGGGGCCCCGCTCGGGGTCGCATGGAGGGATGCGAAGGGAGGACGCTCCCCGAGGTCGGCCGGCCCCGAGAGGCCCGAACGGCCCGGGACCTTCGCCCCCGGATGTCCAGCGCGTTCCCGATATTCGTTTAGCTCAAGACTCAAGGAACCGCAGGAGGGAGCCGCCGTGACGGAGAGAGCCTCGAGGAGGGGGTTCCTGGCGGGGCTGCTGGCGGTGCCGGCGGCCTTCGTGGGGGCCAGGGCCCTCGCCGCCACCCGACGGAGCGCCGCCGCCCTGCGCCCTGCGCCGCAGGGGCGGAGCTCGACGCGCTGCGCGATCTGCGGCGCGGCCGACCACGGGATGCTGCGCTGCCCTCGCGCGCCGGAGGTGACCTGACGTGGACGGGAAGCGGATCACGCGGCGGGAGCTCCTCGCGGGCGCCGGGGCGGCGGCCGGCGTCGCCGTGGTCGGGTCGGCCACCGTCTTCGCCGACGAGGTGGGCAAGGAGCCCGTCCCCTCCAAGCTCGTGGACGAGGTGGTGCGCACCACGTGCTCGCCCAACTGCACCGGCTCGTGCGGCCAGCTCGCGTTCGTGCGCGACGGCCGGATCGTGAAGATCCAGCAGGCGGCCGACTACCCCGACCCTGTCTACTCGCCGCGGGGGTGCATGAAGGGGCTCTCGTTCCACCTCCACATCTACGGCCCCGACCGCATCACCAGGCCCCTCATCCGCACCGGTCCCCGCGGCTCGGGGGAGTTCCGCGAGGCGACGTGGGAGGAGGCCCTCGACCACGTCGCCGCGGAGCTGAAGCGCATCGGGGAGACGTACGGGTACGACTCGATCCACGTCTTCGGCCAGGTGCCGGGCTCGGGCTACGTGCACAAGGGGGCGAACTACCGAGCGGCCGCCGTCCTCGGCATGACCCACGGCACGAGCTTCGACTTCAACGGCGATCTCCCGATGGCGATGCCGATCACCTTCGGCGTGCAGAACGCCGAGCACGAGGCGAAGGACTGGGCCAACTCGCGCTTCCTGCTGATCGTCGGGGCCAACCCGCTCGAGACCCGGATCCCCGACGCGCACTTCATCTTCGACGCCGCGGCGAACGGCGCCCGCGTCGTGGTCGTCGACCCTGTCTTCAGCGCCACGGCATCGAAGGCCGACACGTGGATCCGGCTGCGGCCGGGGACCGACGCGGCGTTCGCCCTCGGCGTCGCCCACGTGATCTGGCGTGAGGGTCTGCACGACGAGGCGTTCCTCCGCGCCTACACCGACGGGCCGCTCCTCGTGAACGGGAGGACCGGCAAGCGCCTGCGCTGGGGCGAGGTCGCGGGGGAGGGGGTCGAGGGGGCCGAACGGTTCGTCGTGTGGGACCAGCGCACGGAAGGCCCGGTGCCGGTGCCGCTCGACCGGCTCGGCGTGCCCGAGGGCGTCGAGCCCGCCCTGACCGGTTCCTTCGAGGTCGTGCTGGGGAACGGGGCCCGCGTGGTGGCGCGCCCCGGCTTCGATCACGTGCGGGCGGAGATCGAGTCGTGGACGCCGGAGCGGGCCGCCGAGGTCAGCGGGGCCGACCCGGGGATCATCGAGAGGCTCGCCCTCGCGTACGCGAGCGAGAAGCCAGCGGCGATCCTCATGGGCGGCGGCTCGAACCACTGGTACCACGGCGACCTGATCGGCCGGGCCTACGCCCTCCTCGCGGTGATGACGGGCAACATCGGCCGGAGCGGTGGCGGCTTCAGCGTGTACGTGGGCCAGTACAAGGTGCGGGTCTTCACGCAGCCCTGGTGGTACCCGGACGAGATCAAGCCGCCGATCCTGTCCACGATCTACTGGGTCGAGGGTCCGACGGAGACGATGAACCCGGCGGCGCCCTACCCGGAGAACGGGTTCAAGGCCCTGTTCCTCACGTTCAGCAACTTCCTCCTGCAGTCGCCGAACCTGAACAAGGTGTTCGAGCGGCTCGCAGAGATGGAGCTCGTCGTCGTGGTCGACCCGCAGATGACCGAGACCGCGCGCTGGGCGGACGTCGTCCTGCCGGCGACCACCTGGTACGAGAAGACCGACCTCACCGCGACGCCGCTCCATCCGTTCCTCCAGCTGCAGCAGCCGGCGATCGAGCCGGTGGGGGAGGCCCGCTCGGAGCTCGAGATCTGGTCCGAGCTCGTCCGCCGGATCGACCCGGACACGTGGCGTCGGTACTTCGAGGGCGAGACCGAGGAGAGCGCGATCCGGATGATGCTCGCGGCGGGGGACTTCCCCGGAGGCCCGACCGAGGGGATCACGCTCGAGGACCTCCGCCGCGGCCCGGTGCGACTCCGGGTGCCGGACCCCGACGTGCCGTTCAAGGCCCAGGTCGAGGACCTCGTCCCCTTCCCGCCGGTGAGCCTGCCGGCGCCCATCGAGGCCACGCAGGTGTTCCTCCCGACCCGCCGGATCGAGCTCTACAAGGAGGAGGACCGGTTCCTCGAGCTCGGCGAGCAGGTCGCGACGCACAAGGACCCCTACGACGACGGGGTGCACGACCCGGCGGAGTACCCGCTCCGCCTCCTCAGCCCACACTCGAAGTGGCGGATCCACTCGACCTACGGCAACAACCCGTGGCTCGAGGAGATCCACGGCGGCAGGCCGAGGGTGCTCATCCATCCGGCGGACGCCGTGGCGCGGGGGATCGAGGACGGCGACGAGATCGAGGTCTTCAACTCGCGCGGCTCCCTCAAGGCGTGGGCGCACGTGAGCGAGGCGGCCGCCCCGGGGACGGCGACCCTGCCGGAGGGCTGGTGGTCGCGGTACTTCCTGGAGGGCAAGGGGGTGAACGAGCTCACGAGCTCCGCGATCAACCCGATCCACGAGGTCTGGTACGTGCCGAACATGTGGGCCCCGTCCACGGGGTGGAAGGACTGTCGCTGCGAGGTGCGCCGTGCCTGAGGGAACCAAGGTCTCGCCCGTCGAGGCCCTCCCCGAGGCCTCCCGCGAGTACGGGGCCATCGGGGAGGTCTCCGAGGAACCGCGCTGGGGGATGGCGATCGACGTCGAGCGCTGCATCGGCTGTTGGTCCTGCGCGGTGATCTGCAAGTCCGAGAACGACGTGCCGCTCGGGATGTGGTGGAACCGGATCCTCACCGAGGGCGAGGACCTGGACACGCCGCACCGGGGCGAGTTCGGATCGCTCGAGATGAGCTGGGTGCCCCTCGCCTGCCAGCACTGCGACGACCCCCCCTGCATGAAGGTCTGCCCGACGTCGGCGACCTTCGTGGACGTCGAGCACGGACGCCTGGTCTCGGTCAACCAGGAGGACTGCATCGGCTGCCGGTACTGCATGGCGGCTTGCCCGTACGGGGTGCGGGTCTTCAACTGGGGCGAGCCGGAGTACCCGGTCGAGGACTTCGACCTCGGGATGGTCGAGCCCCGACCGATCGGGTCCGTCGAGAAGTGCACGATGTGCGTCCACCGCCTCATCGAGGGGCAGGTGCCCTCCTGCGTGTGGTCCTGCCCCGCCCAGGCGCGGATCTTCGGCGACCTCAACGACCCCGACGGCGAGCTCGTCCGGGTCATCGAGGAGCGCGGCGGGCGGCAGCTCCTCGAGGAGAAGGGGACGAGACCGAAGGTCTACTACCTGCAGGAACGGAGGAGGAGGCCGCTGTGAGCGCCGTCGCCGAAGCCCGGACCGCGACCCGCCGCTCGTGGGCGCCCACCTGGTACGGCCTGCTCGTGGGGGCGATGGCCGTGGGGCTCGCCTGCTTCGCCTACCAGTTCCTGAACGGCCTCGCGGTCACCGGCCTGTCGAACACGATCTCGTGGGGCATGTACATCATCACGTTCATGTTCCTGGTGGGGATCTCGGCCGGGGGCCTGATCGTCGCGGCCGGCGCCGAGCTCGTCGGCAGCGAGCGGTTCGCCTCGCTCCAGCGCCTCGCGGTGATCCTCTCGGGGACGGCGATCCTCGCCGCCGCGATCTCCATCATCCCGGACCTCGGCCGTCCGCAGTTCGTGTGGCGGATGCTCCGCCAGCCCCACTGGACCTCGCCGCTCATCTGGGACGTGATCATCATCACGCTGTACCTGGCGATCGCGGGGGTGGACCTGTACATCCTCACGCGCCCGAACCCCCGGCCCGGGCTGCTTCGGAGGGTGGCGTTCGTGGCGCTGCCGGCGGCGGTGCTCGTCCACTCGATCACGGCGTGGATCTTCGGGCTCCTCGTCGCCCGGCCGTTCTGGAACACGGCCCTGCTCGCCCCGATGTTCATCACCTCGGCCCTCGTCTCGGGCCTCGGGCTGCTCATCGTGACCACCTTCGTCGTGCAGCACGTGACGGACTGGGACCCCGATCCCACCGTCTACGACGACCTCGGCAAGCTGATGGTCTGGTTCATCGCGGCCGACGGCTTCCTGCTGTTCGCCGAGATCCTCACGACCTACGCCTCGCGCGTGCCCGACCACCTGAAGCAGCTGAACGTCCTCATGTTCGGGCGCCTGGCCCCGGTGTTCTGGGCGGAGGTCGCGATCGGGGTCGTCGTGCCCTTCGCGATCTGCGCCTCGCGCCTCCGCCGGCGCCGCGGCTGGGTGGTCGCCGCTGGGATCCTGGCCCTGCTCGGCGTCTTCGCCAAGCGCATCAACATCGTGATGACCTCGATGTTCGTGCCGCTCGTGGGGCTGGCGCCGGGGATCCCGAACGGTCGTCCGGGCCAGGGCTTCGTCCCCGACCCGATCTACATCCCGACCTGGGTGGAGTTCGGGATCCTGCTCGGGCTGGCCGGGTTCTTCGGCTTCCTCGTCACCCTCGGCGTGCAGCGGCTCGTGGTGCCCGAGCGCCGTCGGGCGTGACGACGGCCGACCCGGGGACCACGGCCGTTCGGCCGCGAGCGCGGGGGACCTCGGGACCGCGGTGCCCGTGGGGGCCCGGCGTAGGATGCGGATGGTCGGATCCGGCGTACGGGCATGAGCCTCACCGCGTTCCTGTACCGGCTGGGCAAGGGCGCCGCGCGACGCCCGTGGGCCGTGGTCGCCGCGTGGGTGCTCCTCGCGGCGGGGATCTTCGCCGCCGGCCGCCTCGCGGGCGCGGCCTTCGTGGACGACTTCCGCATCCCCGGCGCCGAAGCGCAGGCGGCCATGGACGAGCTGCGGGAGCGATTCCCGGAACGCGCCGGCGTCACGGCCACCGTGGTGTTCCACGCGCGGACGGGGACGCTCGCCGATCCCGCCGCGATGCAGGCGATCCGGACCACCCTCGCCCGCGTCGCGACGCTCCCCCACGTGGTGGCGGTGGCCGACCCGACCCAGCCGGGGGGCGAGGGTGGGGTCTCGGCCGATCGGACGGTCGCCTTCTCGACCGTCCGGTACGACGCGTCCATCGATGAGCTGGGGCGCGCGGCGGCGGACCGGCTCGCGGAGGCGGTGGCCCCGGCGCGACGGGCGGGGCTCCAGGTCGAGACCGGTGGTCCCCTCGTCGAGTACACGCACCTGCCGGAGCCGCGGGGGGCGGAGGCGGTCGGCCTCACCGCCGCGGTGATCGTCCTGTTCCTCGCCTTCGGATCGGTCGTCGCCATGGGCTTGCCGATCGCCACGGCGCTCGTGGGGCTCGGCAGCTCGCTCGCGCTCGTCTGGTTGATCTCGCACGTCACGGACGTGCCGACGCTCACCCCGACGCTGGCCACGATGCTCGCGCTCGGCGTGGGCATCGACTACGCGCTGTTCATCGTCACCCGCTACCGCGAGGGGCTCCAGCGGGGCGAGCCGGTGGATGAGGCCGTGGGGCGCGCCATCGCCACCTCGGGTCAGGCCGTGCTGTTCGCGGGGTTCACCGTGATGGTGGCGATCTGGGGTCTCTGGGTCTCGGGGATCCCCTTCGTCGGCATGATCGGCACGGTGGCCTCGATCGCGGTGGCCGTGGCCGTCCTCGCGGCGCTCACCCTGCTGCCGGCGCTCCTCGGGGTGATCGGGACCCGGATCGACGCCCTCGGGCTCGCGCGCCTGCGGCACCGGGCCGCGCACGAGGGCGTATGGGCGCGCTGGGCGCGGACCGTCGCGCGGCACCCGTGGCGCTCGCTCCTCGGCGGGCTCGCGGTCATCGCGCTCCTCACCGTCCCGGTCTTCTCCATGCGGCTCGGGCTCGAGGTCGGGGTGGCGGGGAAGGGCTCGACCCAGGCCCGGGCCGCAGCGCTGATCGAGCGGGGGTTCGGGCCCGGGCTCAACGCGCCGCTCCTGCTCGTCGTGGACCTCGCGGAGCCGGGCGACCGCGCCGCGGTGGAGGCGATCGCCGGCGCGGTGGCCGCCGACCCCGGCGTCGCCACGCTGACGGAGCCGCTCGTCAGCCCGGACGGGAGGACGGCGCTCCTCACGGTGATCCCCCGGACGGGCAGGGCGGACGAGGAGACGGCGGACCTCGTCCGCCGCCTCCGCGAGGAGGTCCTGCCCCCGCTCGAGCGGGAGACCGGGGCCCGCGCGCTGGTCGGCGGCGTGACGGCCCTCCTGCTCGACCTCTCCGACCGTGTGGCGGGCCGGCTCCCGGTCCTCATCGCCGCCGTCGTCGCCCTCTCCTTCGTGCTCCTGCTGCTGGTGTTCCGCTCGATCCTGGTCCCGGTGAAGGCGGCGGTGCTGAACGCGCTCTCGATCTCGGCCGCCTACGGGACCGTGGTGGCGGTGTTCCAGTGGGGCTGGGGGGCGGGGCTGATCGGCGTCGACCACACCGTCTCGATCGTCTCGTTCGTGCCGATGGTGATGTTCGCCATCCTGTTCGGGCTGTCCATGGACTACGAGGTGTTCCTGCTCTCGCGCGTACGCGAGGAGTACCTCGTGGACCGGGACACGGTCGAGAGCGTCGCGGTCGGGATCCGCTCGACGGCGCGCGTGATCACCTCGGCGGCCCTGGTCATGATCGCCGTCTTCCTCGCGTTCCTGCTGAACGAGAGCACGACGGTGAAGATGATCGGGTTCGGGCTCGCGGTGGCCGTGCTGATCGACGCCACGCTGGTGCGGATCGTGCTCGTGCCGGCCACGATGGTGCTGCTCGGCCACGCCAACTGGTGGCTGCCGCGGTGGCTCGAGCGCGTCCTTCCCCCCGTGCACATCGAGGGGGAGTCCGTGCTCGCGCCCCGAGGTGCACCGGAGCCGAGCGGCAAGCCGGCGCCCTCGCCGACGTGACGGGACCCCCCGACGGCGATCCGCCCCGGCTCGGTCAGGAACAGAGGTCCTCGGTGTCGGTCCCGCAGAGGGCGAAGGTCCACGGGATCACGAACCGGTGGAGCCTGTCCTCCCACCGGTAGGTCACGCGCAGCCCTCGGAGATATCCGCCGCCCGGGCCCGTCTTCCTCATCGTGGTCAGGATCTCGCCCAGGGGCTCACCGGGGTCGCAGTCGCTCGGGACGAGGTAGCCGGCCGGCTCTCGGGCGTTCGGCGGTCCGGGCCCCGGGCCGTTGAACAGGTGCACCAGCGGGTCGTAGTCCTCGAACCCCTCGTCCGCAGGCTGGCGGAACGCCGGCCGGACCCGGATGGCTTCGACCCTGACCTCGCCGACCACCTGGACGGGCTCGATCGACACGATGCGCGCCTTCACGTCCGGGGCTGTCCGGCAGAGCGTGCGGCCGCCGCTCGTCCACGCGTCCCCCACCCGCATGGTCCAGCTAGCCTTCAGGTAGCCCGTGACCCGTCCCCCGGGCTCACGATCCCGCCCTCGCCGTCGGTCTCCTCGACCAAGGGCCCGGGGGAACGCGCCGCGCACGCGGCCGCGAGGAGCCCGGCTGCGAGGACGGTTAGGATCAGCGCCCTCGACCTCGTCGCCCTCGCAGAGGATCGCTCGATCAGCGGCACCACTCCTCGGTGTCCGTTCCGCAGATGCCGAACTCGACCGGGATGGTGAACCGGTGGAGCCGCCCGTTCCACTCGTACGTGACGACGATGCCGTCGATCCCTCCGCCCCCCGGGCCGGTCTTGGTCATGGTGACGACGACCTCGGTGATCCGCTTGGGGTAGAGGCAGTCGGTGCGGACCACCCATCCGTCGGGGTCGTGCAGGCCCCGAGGGACCCCCGGCATGGCTGCGACGATATGCATCCGGTCGTATCGCTCCCGGTACCCTGGGGTCGGGGTCTCGTCCGTCGGCCACGGACGGAGGGCCGTGCGCACCTTGATGGGCTCGACGCGCACCTCCCCCACGACGGAGGCTGGCTCGAGCGAGCGGAGGACGGGTCGAAGGCCGGCCGCGGTGAGGCAGAGCCTGACGCTTCCGTAGGACCAGGTATCGCCGGTTGTCAAGAAGAGGGATGCTCGCTCGGGAAACGGAGGCTCAGGGTTCAGCGCTGGAGCTCGACGAGGCGGAGCGCGGTGGAGACGGCCTCCTCGGGGGTGGCGGCGCGCACGATGGCCTCGACCGGGCGACCCCCTTTCGCGAGCTCCCACGTCCCGAGGCCCACGACCGGCTTGCCCATCTTCAGCGCGAGCGCGATCTCCGAGAGCGTGCCGAACTCGCCCGCGACGGCGATCACGGCGTCGGCGCTGCGGACGACGATCGCGTTGCGGGCCTCGCCCATCCCGGTCGTCACGGCCACCGTGAGGTACGGGTTGGCCTCCTCGCGGGTGTTCCCCGGCAGGATCCCGACGGAGCGCCCGCCCGCCCTGGCGCAGCCGCTCGCGGCCGCCTCCATCAGGCCGCCGAGCCCGCCGCAGACGAGGACGGCGCCGGCCTCGGCGATCAGGCGACCGACCTCCTCGCCGAGCTGGTGCTCGGCCGGCGTCGCCGCCGAGGGTCCGACGACCGCGATGTAGACGTCCCTCATCCCCACGCCTCCCCGAGCATCGCAGAAAGGAGCGCGATCGCGCCGGCCTTGTCGAGGGGCTCGTTCCCGTTGCCGCACTTGGGCGACTGGATGCAGGAGGGGCAGCCCTGAGCGCACGGGCAGGTGCGCACCGTCTCAAGGGTGGCCCGCAGCCAGCGCTCGGCGTCGGCGAAGCCGCGTTCGGCGATGCCCGCGCCGCCCGGGTAGCCGTCGTAGACGAAGATCGCGGCGGCGCCGACGTCCGGGTGGAACGGCGTCGAGACCCCGCCGACGTCCCACCGGTCGCACGTCGCGACGAGCGGAAGGAGCCCGATCGCGGCGTGTTCGGCGGCGTGGGCCGCGCCGGGCAGCACGGCCTCGGTGATCCCGGCTCGTCGGAGCACCGCAGGTGGGATCGTCCACCACACGGCTCGGGTCTCAAGGCGCTGGGGGGGCAGCGCGAGGGGCTCGACGTCGATGATCTCGCCGGTGGCGACGTGCTTGCGGGTGAACGCCACCACCTGATCGGAGACGTCCACCACGCCGTAGGTCATGGGGACGCCGCCGGCGGTCGCGCCGCGCGCGAGCTCCTCGACCACCGTGATGTCGGTGAGGTCCCGGGCCTGCGTGTAGAAGTCGGGGTCCACCGGCTCGACGAGCGCCACCGCGCGCACCAGGTCGAGCTCGACGACCTCGAACTGCTCGCCCTGGTGGAGGTAGATCGCCCCGGGGTGCACCTGCTGGTACGCGCGGGCCTCGTCCACGGTCCCGAGGATCTCGCCGGTCGAGGCGATCACGATCTGGAAGGTCCGCCCGCCGGCGCTGCGGATGTCCACGCGGCGGTGGGGGGCATCGCGCCCGACGTGGTGGAGGCGTCCGCCGGTGGCGGACTCGAACAGGTCCATGATCCGCTCGCGCTCCCGCATGCACCACAGAAAGGCCGTGAAGGCTCCCAGATCGATGCCAAAGGTCCCCAGCCACAGCAGGTGGCTGCTGATGCGCTGCAACTCCAGCATGATGGTGCGGATGTAGCGAGCCCGC
>ML214179.1:0-1185 GCA_004366195.1 Actinomycetota bacterium | reverse complement strand
CCTCGTCCTCGGCCAGGGGATGCTCGCGCGCCGCGCAGAGCAGGTGCGGCTCCAGTACCGAGGGGTTCGTCGGGTCGATCACCGCGGCCTCCGGCGGCCGGTCGAAGAGGTCCTCGGGGTGCGTGACGAGGTACTGGTCGAGGGGCTCGTCCTGGGCCACGAGGACGCCGACGGCCGGTCCCTCGCGCCGCCCCGCCCGGCCGAGGCGCTGCCACATCGCGGCCCGGGTGCCCGGGTAGCCGACGAGCACGGCCGCATCGAGCGAGCCGATGTCGATGCCGAGCTCCAGAGCGCTGGTGGACGCCACGGCGAGGAGGTCGCCCTCGGCGAGACGGCGCTCCAGCTCCCGCCGGTCCTCGGCCAGGTACCCGGCCCGGTACGCCTTGACGCGCTCGCGGAGGGCGGCGGGAAGCTCGCGGCGGACGAACTCCGCGAGGAGCTCGGCGGCGCGCCGCGAACGGGTGAACCCGATGGAGCGGACCCCGGCCTCGGCGAGGGCCGCCATGAGCCTGGCCGCCTCGGCGAGGGCGCTGCGGCGGGCCCCGCTCTCCTCGTCCACCACCGGCGGGTTCCACAGGCCGACGAGCTTCTCGCCCGAGGGCGAGGCGTCCTCGGTCACGGCCTCGAAGGGGAGCCCCACGAGGCGCTCGGCGAGCTCCACCGGGTTGCCGATCGTGGCGCTCGCGAGCACGAAGCGCGGGTCCCCGCCGTAGTGGGCGACGAGACGTCGGAGCCGCCGCAGGATGTGCGCGACGTGGGAGCCGAAGACCCCGCGGCAGACGTGGGCCTCGTCCACCACCACCAGCGAGAGGCGGAGGAGGAAGTCGGCCCAGCGCGCGTGGTCGGGGAGGATCCAGGCGTGGAGCATGTCGGGGTTGGAGAGGATCAGGTTCGCGTTGCGGCGGATCAGCGGACGGTCGGCCCTCGGCGTGTCCCCGTCGTAGACCGCGGCACGGAGCTGGGGAAGCCGGAGCTCGCGGATGGCTCGGAGCTGATCGCGGGCGAGGGCCTTGGTGGGGAACAGGTACAGGGCGGTGGCCTTCGGCCGCACGAGCGCCTCGGCGGCGAAGGCCAGCTCGTACACGAGGGACTTCCCGCTCGCGGTCCCGGTGGCGACGATCACGTTCCGCCCGGTCCGGAGGGTCTCGAGGGCGCGGGCCTGGTGCGGGTACAGGCCCTCGACCC
>SIRV01000109.1 GCA_004366195.1 Actinomycetota bacterium | reverse complement strand
CCTCCCACCCCGTGCTCGGCTGGCCGATCCTGCTCGCGGTGCTCGCGCTCATGTACGAGCTGGTCGGCGTGCTCGGCGCGGGCACGCTCGTGAACCTCCTCGAGAACCGCCTCTTCGGGGGGATCGTGAACCCCTGGGCGCGGCGCGTCGTGCGCGACCTCGTGCCCTGGCCGCTCCTCGAGCGCTTCCTGGTCGGCGAGTACGGCCTCGTCACGATGGCGCTCACCTACGGCTTCGCGATCGTCCTGCCCATCGTCGCCACGTTCTTCCTCGCCTTCGGTGTCCTCGAGGACTCCGGGTACCTGCCGCGGCTCGCGGTGATGCTCGACCGGGCCTTCCGCCGCATCGGTCTCAACGGCAAGGCCGTGCTGCCCCTCGTGCTCGGGCTGGGGTGCGTGACGATGGCCACGGTGAGCACCCGGATGCTCGAGACCCGGCGCGAGCGGATCCAGGCCACGCTCCTGCTCGCCCTGGCCATCCCCTGCTCGGCACAGCTCGGGGTGATGCTCGGGATGATCTCCATCACCGGCCCGGTGGGGGTCGCGATCTGGCTCGCGGTGGTGCTCGGCTCGCTCCTCGCGGTGGGGTGGCTCGCCGACCGCGTCCTGCCGGGCGAGCGCTCCGCGTTCCTCCTCGAGCTCCCGCCGATGCGGCGGCCGGGGCTCGGTCCGGTCCTCACGAAGACCGCGGCGCGGATCGAGTGGTACCTGCGCGAGGTCATCCCGGTCTTCGTGCTCGGCACCGCCGTGCTGTTCGCGCTGGACGAGACCGGGCTGCTCGCGCGGATCGAGGACGCCCTCTCACCGATCGTGGTCACCTGGCTCGGGCTGCCGGCGGCGGCGACGGGCGTGCTCCTCGTCGGGTTCCTGCGCCGGGACTACGGGGCCGCCGGGCTCTTCGCGCTCGCCACGGCCGGGGCGCTCACCCCGGAGCAGACGCTCGTCGCGCTGGTGGTGGTCACGCTGTTCGTGCCGTGCATCGCCGCCCTGCTCATGATGGTCCGCGAGCACGGGGCGCGGGTGGCGCTCGCCATGCTCGCGACCGTCCTCGCGGTCGTGCTGGTGGTCGGCGGGGCCCTGCATCTCGCGCTCGGAGGGCTCGATGTCCCGCTCGGGTAGGGCCGGCGAGGTGCGCTGCGAGCTCTGCGGGCACCGCTTCGATCCGGCGGCCCTCGCCTGCCACGCGGAGTGCCCGCTCGGCGCCCACTGCACGCTGATCTGCTGCCCCCGCTGCGGGTACCAGGCGGTGGACGCCGGGCGGACGTGGGTGGGGAGGCTGCTCGGGAGGCTCCTCGGGCGTCGCTCCGGCCTCGGCCCGGCGCCGGCGCCCGTCGCTCCCCGGCCGAGGCCGACGATCCCCCTCTCCCACGTGCTGCCGGGGCGAGCGGTCGAGGTCGTCGCCCTGCGCGACCTCCCCGGGACGAGCGCCTCGCGCCTCGCCGCCTTCGGCATCGTACCCGGCAGCCGGGTCGAGGTCCTCCAGCGCCGCCCGACCCCGGTGATCCGGATCGGCGAGACCGAGCTCGCGCTCGCCCAGGAGACGCTCGAGCGGATCGAGGTCTCCCCGCCGAGCCCGAGCGGACGTCGCGCGCGGCGGGCGAGCTGACCCCACGCCGGGTCGCGCGGCCTCAAGCGGCCGCCTCAGGCCGACGACACCTTGAGCGTGAAGACCTGTCCGCACTGCGGCGGCCAGCTCCGGCCCTCGGTGATCAAGTGCGTGCACTGCGGCTCGCGCTTGGACGAGCCGCAGCCGGCGACCGTGCCGAGCGGCGGCCCCGCGCAGGCCCCGAGCCCGACCGCATCGGCCCCCGACGGCGCCTCGGGCGTGCCGGGAGGCGGGACGAGCGCTCCGCCGCAGGCCGCCGCCAGGCCGGTCTCCGACCGAGCCCCCACACCGCCGCCGAGCGTCTTCGATCCGCCCAAACCCGCCTCGCCCGACCCCTGGGTGACGCCCGCCGCGCGGACCGAGCCGCGCATCCCCATAGGGACCACGCTCCCACCCGCGGTAGCGCCGAGCCTGCGCGCGAAGCCGCCGCGGCGCGCGGACCTGCCGCTCCTCGCGGCGGGGATCGTCGCGGTGATCGCCGCGGTCGTCGCCGCCACCTCGCTCTCGCTGCCCTGGGTCACCGGCACGCTCACCGTGACCGGCCCCCGCGAGCGGGAGGTGGCCGAGCTCCCCTTCTTCGCCGACGACGCGATCGCGCGCAACCTGGTGCTCGGGGTGGCCGTCGTGATCGGCGTCCTCGGGCTCCTGTGGTTCTGGTACGGCCTGGATCGGGGGGTGCAGCTCCCCGCCCTCGCCCACCCCGGGCTCGCGCTCCTGGCGGGGATGGTCGGCTGGGGCACGGTGGCCCTCACGAAGCTCGGCGGGTTCGTCTGGGAGGCGGGCTTCGTCGCGCACGCCCGGGAGGCGGGGCTCACCAGGGAGGCGATGCGCGAGCTCCTCGCCGACCGCGCCTCCCGCACGATGACCTTCGCCGCCGAGGCCGGCACCACACGGTTCGCGATCGCCGCGAGCCTCGCGCTCGCGGCCGGGGCCGTCGCCTGGTGGTCGCAGCGGGACCGCGCGGTCTGAGCTACAGCTTCGGCCAGGCCTTCCCCGCCGCCCCGACCCGGCCCGCCGTCGCCTCCGCCGAGTAGCCCCATCGCCGGGGAAGATCCACCACCGCCTCGCACCCCGAGCAGGTGAAGCGCGTCCACCGCTTGCTCACCGTCTGCACCAGGCCGCAGTCCGGGCAGGGGAAGAAGCCGATCTCGGCGTAGCAGGTGAAGCAGCGGTAGCTCGAGGCGTCGTCGGCGACGAGCTGCGGCGTCAGGCACCAGGGGCAGGTCAGGTAGGCCACCCTCAGCCCGCCCGGGGGTCCGGCTCGGCGAGGATCTTGGTCGCCTGCTCGGCCCGATGGCGAGCGACGACGTCCCGGTACTCGGGGTGGGCCCGGGCGAGGATCTGCGTGGCGAGGATGGCCGCGTTCACCGCGCCGGCCTTCCCGATGGCGAGGGTCCCCACAGGGATCCCGCCCGGCATCTGCACGATCGAGAGGAGCGAGTCCAGGCCGCCGAGGAGTTTCGATTCCATCGGCACCCCCAACACGGGGAGCGTGGTCTGGGCAGCCACCACGCCGGGCAGGGCGGCCGCCATCCCGGCCGCGGCGATGAAGACCTCCACCCCGCGCTCCTCCGCGGCGGCGATCCAGGCCGAGAGCTCCCCGGGCGTGCGGTGGGCGGAGAGCACGCGGACCTCGGCGGGCACCCCGAACGCCTCGAGCTGCTCCACGCAGTGGCGCATCGTCTCCCAATCCGAGCGGGAACCCATCACGACCCCGACCAACGTTCTCGTCATCGCAGCCTCCGTCCTGCCTCCAGCCGCTGCAGCATAGAGCCTCCGGCGCGGTAGGCTCGGCGCGCGGCCCCCACACGGAGGCACATGACGGACCGGACCCTGGAGATCCTCGCCGCGTACGCGCAGCGCACCGCCCCCGACGGGCTCGCGCCGGGGGTCGCCCACGAGGTGCGGCGGCGCGTGCTCGA
>SIRV01000108.1 GCA_004366195.1 Actinomycetota bacterium | reverse complement strand
TCTCGATGTCGAGGTCGAGGCCGAACCCTCAACCTCAGGCTCGGTTCGTCGCGGCCAACCGAGATGACCGAGAGGCTGCAGGCCGACCTGAGGTAGGGTTTGGGCATCCAACGAGGGATGAGATTCGGGAGGCGTTCGTGGGCGGGATGCGCGCGGCGGTGGTCTTCCCCGGGCAGGGGTCCCAGTTCCCCGGCATGGCCGATCCCTGGGTCGAGCACGAGGCGGGCCGGGAGATCCTCGAGGCCGCCTCGGCGGCGCTGGGTCGAGACGTGGTCGAGGGTTGTCGCGACGAGGCGGCGCTCGCGGCCACCGACTTCGTCCAACCCGCGCTCCTCGCCTGCGGGCTCGCGGCCTTCCGGGTGCTCGAGGCCGAGGGGGTGACCTTCCTCGCCGCCGCTGGCCATTCGCTCGGCGAGCTCACCGCCCTCGTCGCCGCTGGCGCGGTCGGCCTGCCCGACGCGCTCGGGATCGTCCTCGTCCGCGGTCGGGCCATGGCCGAGGCGGGGCGGAGGAGGCGGGGAGCGATGTGCGCGCTCCTCGGGGTGGGACCGGAGGACGCCGCCCGTCTGTGCGAGGAGGTCCGTGGGGACGACGTCCTCGTCGTGGCGAACGAGAACTCCCCCCAGCAGGTCGTCCTCTCCGGGTCGGTGGCGGCCGTCGAGCGCGCCGAGCGGGCCGCCGCCGAGCGACGGATCCGCGCGGTGCGGCTCAACGTCGCCGGGGCGTTCCACTCCCCCTTGATGGAGCCGGCCGCCGAGCCCCTCGCGCGGGCCATCGACGCCGCCACCTTCCGCCCGCCGCGGATGCCGGTCGCGGAGAACGTGACGGGCGAGCTCACGGCCGACCCGGCGGCCCTGCGGGAGCTGCTGAAGCGCCAGGTCGTCTCGCCCGTCCGCTGGGACCGCTGCGTGCGCTCGCTCGTCGAGGCCGGGGCCGACCTCCTCGTCGAGGCGGGTCCCGGGGACGTCCTGACGCGCCTCGCCAAGCGAGCGGCGCCGGGGGTCCGGGCGGTGGCCGTCGGCTCGCCGGCGGACGCCGCGGCCCTCGCGGCCTCCGTCTGAGCCGGCATGCGGGCACCGCCCGCGCCCCGCGCTATGCTCGAGCATCACCGTGCGAGGAGGGGGTCCATGACCGTGGGGCGCCACGCCACCATCGCCGGGCTCGGCTCGCACCTGCCGGAGCGGGTCGTGCCGAACGCCTGGTTCGAGGGTCTCGTGGACACGAGCGACGAGTGGATCCGCGAGCGCACCGGCATCGCCGAGCGTCGCTTCGCCGCCGACGAGGAGGCCACCTCCGACCTCGCGGTCGTCGCGGCGCGCCGAGCGCTGGAGGACGCGGGCGTCTCGCCCGAGCAGCTCGACCTCATCGTGTGCGCCACCCTCACGCCCGACACGCCGATCCCCGCCACCGCCGTCTGGGTCCAGCGGAAGCTCGGCGTCAGCTGCCCCGCGTTCGACGTGAACGCGGCCTGCGCGGGGTTCTCCTACGCCATCGCCACCGCCACGGCCTTCGTCGAGTCCGGCGCCGCCGACACGGTCCTCGTGCTCGGGGCGGAGGTCCTCTCGCGGGTGCTGGACTTCACCGACCGCAGCACCTGCGTGCTGTTCGGCGACGGGGCCGGCGCCGTCGTGCTGCGACGCTCGGAGACCCCCGGCGTCCTCGGCTCGCTCCTCGGGGCCGATGGGCGCGCCGCCGAGATCCTCATCATCCCAGCGGGGGGCTCGGCGCGTCCCGCCTCCCCGGAGACCGTCGTCGCCCGCGACCACAGCATCCGCATGCCGGCCGGCCGCGAGGTGTTCAAGCGCGCCGTCGTGGAGATGGCCGCGGCGTGCCGCGCGCTCCTCGAGAAGGCGGGCCACACCCCGGACGACGTGGACGTGCTCATCCCCCATCAGGCCAACGCGCGCATCATGGTGGCCGTGGCCGAGCGCCTCGGCATCGGCCCTGACCGCGCCGTGATCGACGTGGCCGAGGTCGGCAACACCTCCGCGGCCTCCATCCCCATCGCCCTCGACCGCGCGTACCGCGCGGGACGCCTCCGCCCGGGCCAGCTCGTCCTGCTCACCTCCTTCGGAGCCGGCCTCGCGTGGGGCGCCACGCTGATCCGATGGACGCACGCATGAGCGATCCCGAGAAGGTCGCCGTCGTCACCGGGGGCTCGCGCGGGATCGGAAGGGCCTGCGCGGAGGCCCTCGCGGCCGGGGGATGGCGCGTGGCCATCGGCTACCGCACGAGCGACACCGACGCGAAGGAGGCGCTGGAGGCGATCGAGCGGGCCGGGGGCGCGGGCGCCGTCGTCCGTCTCGACACCCTGGACGAGGGCTCGGTCCGGGAGGCATTCGCCCGCATCGTCGAGGAGCTCGGCCCCGTCACCGGGCTGGTGAACAACGCGGGGTTCAGCCAGGACGGGCTCCTGCTCAAGTACCCGATGGACGTCTTCGACCGCACGATGGACACGAACGTCCGCGGCGCGTTCCTCGTCACCCAGGCGGCCCTCCGCACGATGCTCCGGGCCCGCTGGGGCCGGATCGTGAACGTCTCGTCGGCGGTCGCGCTCCGCGGGAACGCGGGCCAGACCGCCTACGCCGCCTCCAAGAGCGCCCTCGTCGGGTTCACCCGGTCCCTCGCCCGCGAGGTGGGCGCGAAGGGCATCACGGTGAACGCCGTCTGCCCGGGGCTCGTCGACACCGACATGACCTCGCACCTCACCGAGCAGGCGCGGGCCTTCTACGTGGACCAGACGCCCCTCGGCCGGACCGCCAGGCTCGAGGAGGTCGCCGCGGTCGTGCGGTTCCTCATGTCCGAGGAGGCCTCGTACGTGAACGGCGCGGTGATCCCGGTGGACGGCGGCCTCACGGCGTAGTCGGGCCGGGGCCCGACCCCCTAGCATGGTGCGACCAGACGACCAAGGAGGTTCCATGGACAGGGCGGAGATCGAGACACGGGTCCGCAAGGTGCTCGCCGAGCAGCTCGCGGTCGACGAGTCCCAGGTGGTGCCGGACGCCCGGTTCGCCGAGGACCTGAACGCCGACTCCCTCGACCTGGTGGAGGCCGTCCTCGCCCTCGAGGAGGAGTGGAACATCGAGATCCCCGAGGAGGAGATGGAGGGCGTGAAGACGGTCGGGCAGGCCATCGCGCTCGTGGCCCAGAAGCTCGGGGTCTCCTGAGATCGTGGGCCGACGGGTCGTCGTCACGGGCATCGGGCCGGTCACCCCGGTCGGGACCGGCGTCGACGCCTTCTGGGAGGGCCTGACCTCGGGCCGCAACGGGATCCGCCGGATCACCCGGTTCGAGACGGAGGGGCTCCCCGTGACGCTCGCCGGCGAGGTGCCGGAGTTCGACCCCGGCGCGTGGCTCGACCCCAAGGAGGTCCGCCGCACCGACCGCTTCACGCACTTCGCCATCGCCGCGGCGAAGCTCGCGTGGGAGGACGCAGGGCGTCCCGAACCGCCCTCGGAGCGGGCCGGCGCCGTGTTCGCGACCGGGATCGGCGGCATCGAGACGCTCCTCGCCCAGCACTCGGTGATGCTGGAGCGGGGGCCGGGGCGGGTCTCCCCGTTCATGGTGCCGATGCTGATGGCGAACGCCCCCGCCGGGCACATCGCGATGCTGTTCGGCTACACTGGCCCGAACCTCTGCACCATCTCGGCCTGCGCCTCCTCCAACCATGCCCTCGGCGAGGCGATGCGCCTCGTGCGCGACGGGTACCTGGACCTCTGCATCGCCGGGGGATCGGAGGCGGCGACCCTGCCCCTCACCGTCGCCGCCTTCTCGCAGATGACGGCCCTCACGAGGAACCCGGACCCCGAGACGGCCTCCCGCCCCTTCGACGCCGAGCGCGACGGCTTCGTCCTGGCGGAGGGCGCCTGCGCGCTGGTGCTGGAGTCCGAGGAGCACGCACGTGCCCGTGGGGCCCGCATCTACTGCGAGGTCGCCGGCTACGGCGCGAGCGCCGATGCCTACCACATCACCGCCCCCGACCCCAAGGGCTCGGGGGCGGTCCTGGCCATGCGTCGCGCGCTCGAGGACGCCGGTGCCGAGCTCACCGAGGTCGACTACGTGAACGCCCACGGCACCTCCACGCCGCTGAACGACGCGGCGGAGACCGTGGCGATCAAGGCCGTCTTCGGTGAGCATGCGAGAGCGCTCGCCGTCTCCTCGACGAAGTCGATGACCGGTCACATGCTCGGCGCGGCCGGGGCGGTCGAGGGGGCCGTCTGCGCCCTCGCCATCGCCCGCGGCGTGGTCCCCCCCACGATCCACTACGAGCACCCCGACCCCGAGTGCGACCTCGACTACGTGCCGAACGAGGCGCGGGAGCTCCCCGTGCGCCTGGCGATCTCGAACTCGTTCGGGTTCGGCGGGCAGAACGCCTGCGTCGCCTTCCGGGCCCTCGGTCAGGGGACGTCGGACCGGTAGAAGGGCGCGGCGTCGAGCCAGGCGCGCCGCGGCAGACCGCCGATCTCGAGGTCGAATCGGATCCGGCTCGGCGTCGGCGGCTCCCCCACCGCGAAGGACCCGTCCGGCAGGGGCGTGAGGGGCTGCGAGTCCTCCACGTCGGCCGTGCTGCCGAGCATCTCCAGCCACAGCCCGTCGCGGCGGGCGAACACCTCGAACCCCGGCGCCCAGGGGTTCCAGCTCCGGTAGCGGCCGGCGAACGCCCGGTGCTCGGGTGACGGCTCGGCCCGGTCGGGCCTCCCGGGCGCCCGCAGCCACCGGGGGCCCCAGCGGAGCTCCACCGCCCGCCCGTCCCCGCGCCCCACGCCGATCGGGTAACGCTCGCGCGCGGGGTCGTCGACGACGAAGCGCCCGCCCTCGAGCGGCACGAGCGGCGCCCGGTCTCCCCCCTCCGCGAGGAACAGGCGCTCGCCCTCGGCCGCGAGCTCGACGGCGCCGAGCTCGTCGGTGAACGTTCCCGCCAGCGAGGCCGCATCCGGCACGCGCTCGCGCGGCGCGGGCTCCGGGACCTCGGGAAGGGCCGCACCCTCGACGGCCGCCGCCAGACAGTCGAGGGCGAACCGGATCGCCTCCAGCCGGCGCCCGAACGCCGAGTTCATCAGCAGGGCCGCCCCGACGCCGGCGCGCGGGTCGACGAGCAGGTACGCGGTGAAGCCGATCATGCCGCCGGAGTGACCGAGCAGGCGCCCGTCGATCCACTTCAGCCCGTAGCCGTACACGTGCCCGGGTGAGCTCGGATCCTCGGCCACCGGTCGGGTCATGAGCTCGAAGCTCTCCGGCCGGAGCACCCGCGCGCCCCGGTTCAGCAGCAGCCTGGCGTAGCGGGCGAGCTCGTCCGCCGTCGCGCAGA
>SIRV01000107.1 GCA_004366195.1 Actinomycetota bacterium | reverse complement strand
CGTGGGCGTCGCCCTCGTGGACTTCGTGCTCCAGTCGGCGGTGCTCTTCCTCTACGTCCTGGCCTTCCACGGGCTCCGCTGGCCGGAGCTCGCGCTGTGGCCCCTCGCGTTCGTCACGCTCCTCGTGCTCACCGTGGCGCTCTCGCTCTGGTTCGCGGCGGTGAACGTGCGGTACCGCGACGTCGGGCACCTGCTGAACATCGGGCTCGTCGTCTGGTTCTGGCTGACCCCGATCGTGTACGCGAGCCACCAGGCGCAGCAGCTCGCCGAGAAAGGGACCGGCGAGTGGTTCGGCGTGCCGCGGTTCGCCCTCTACCTCGTGAACCCGGTGAGCCCCATCGTCGAAGGGTTCCACCGCGCCCTGTACGGGGTCGTCCAGCCGTTGGAGCACGAGGCGCCGGTGCTGTTCGACGTGAGCGTGCCCTGGCTCGCCGCCGTGCTCGGCCTCACGCTGCTCGGCTCCCTCGTCCTGCTGCGGATCGCCTGGGGCGTGTTCTTCAACCGCTCCGCCGACTTCGCGGAGGAGCTCTGAAGCGCGCCGATGAGCGCCCCGGCTATCGCCGTCGAGGAGGTCAGCAAGCGCTTCCGCATCTTCCGCGAGAAGCCGACCTCGCTGAAGGCGCGGCTGCTCACCGCCCGCTCCCGCGCGGAGGACCTGTGGGCGCTCCGGGAGGTCACCTTCGACGTGCCGGAGGGCTCGACCCTCGGCCTGATCGGGCACAACGGCTCCGGCAAGACCACCCTGCTCAAGTGCGTGGCCGGGATCCTGCGCCCGACGAGCGGGCTCGTCCGTCAGCGCGGGCGCCTGGCGGCTCTGCTCGAGCTCGGCGCCGGCTTCCACCCCGAGCTCACCGGGCGGGAGAACGTGT
The DNA here is from genome assembly GCA_004366195.1 of Actinomycetota bacterium. Lineage (GTDB taxonomy): Bacteria > Actinomycetota > UBA4738 > UBA4738 > HRBIN12 > HRBIN12. Next base: position 6,052 of record SIRV01000107.1, on the reverse strand, counting down.
ACCTGAACGCCTCGTTCCTCGGTCTGTCACGTCGGGAGACCGACGCGGCCTACGACGCGATCGTGGACTTCGCCGAGCTCGAGGACTTCATGGACAACCAGGTGAAGTTCTACTCGAGCGGCATGCTCGTGCGCCTCGGCTTCGCCGTGGCCGTCCACGTGGATCCCGAGGTGCTCCTCATCGACGAGGTCCTGGCGGTGGGGGACGAGGCCTACCAGGCCAAGTGCATCGAGAAGATCCGCTCGTTCCAGCGCGAGGGCCGGACGATCGTGCTCGTCACCCACGCCCTCGACACCGTGCGCGAGATCTGCGACCGGGCCGTCATGCTCCACCACGGGCGCGTCCACGCGATCGGGCACCCCGACGACGTCGTGCGCGAGATGCGCTACGTGCTCCTCGGGCAGGTCGACGAGGGGTTCGTGCCGGAGGAGGGGACCCGCGAGGCCGAGATCGCCGAGGTCCGGATCCTCCGCGCCGACGGCCGTGCCGAAGGGCACGTGCTCCGCGACGACCCCCTGGAGATCGTGGTGGACGTGCGCGCGAACCGGCCGATCGACGACCTCGACGCCGACTTCGAGATCCTCGACGGAGCGACGAACCACCCCGTGCTCGACGCGCGGACCTCGCGCGCGGGCGTCGACATCGAGCCCTTCGACGGCCGCAAGCGGGTGCGGTTCCTGATCGAGCGCTTCCCCTACAACCCCGGCAAGTACTGGGTGACGATCGGGCTGTCCTCGCGCCGGACCGGCCGTCTCTACCACGTCCAGACCCAGCGCTACCTGTTCGAGGTGATCGACGTGCCGCGGGTGCAGGAGCGCGTCCACGTCCCCGTGCGCATCGAGGTCGAGGACGCATGACCGCCCCGCGCACCGAGGACCCGCCGATCCGGAAAGGACCCTCCATGAAGCTGATCGCGATGATCCTGCTCTCGGTCGGCCTCGCCGCCGTGGCCCAACTCGCCCTGAAGCACGGGATGAACCAGGTGAACGACCGGCTCGCGCCGGCCCGGTTCGGGCTGGACGGCGCGTCCCTCCGCGCGCTCGTCGCGCAGCCGTTCGTGTGGGGCGGTCTCGCCCTGTTCGGCGTCTCGGCTCTGGTCTGGCTCGCGGTGCTCTCGCGGGCCTCGCTCTCCTTCGCCTACCCCTTCGCCTCCCTCACCTACGTGCTGATCCTGCTGTTCGACGCGTTCGTGCTGGACGAGACGGTCCCCCCGCTCCGCTGGGGCGGCGTGGCCTGCATCGCGCTCGGGATCTTCCTCATCTCGCGCACCCCGCACGCCTGATGCCGGACCTCGCGGTCGTCGTCGTGAACCACAACGCCGGCGCCTACCTGCTCCGGTGCCTGCGCTCCGTGTTCGAGCGCGCCGGCGGGATCGAGCTGGAGGTCGTCGTCGTCGACAACGCCTCGACCGACGGGAGCGCGGACGCGGCGGCGGAGGCCTTCCCGGAGGTGCGCCTCGTCCGGGCGCCGAACCGCGGGTTCGCGGCCGGCGTGAACCGGGGGATCGCGGCGACGACCGCGCCGTACGTCCTCGTGCTCAACCCCGACGCGGAGGTCTCGGCCGGGACGCTCGAGCGGCTGGTGCGCCTGGCCGAGGAGCGGCCGCGCGCCGGCGCGATCGGCCCGATGATCCGGAACCCCGACGGCGGCGTCTACCCGAGCGGCCGGGTCGTGCCGAGCGTCGGGACCGCCCTCGGGCACGCCTTCCTCGGTCCGATCTGGCCGCGGAACCCCTTCACGCGCCGGTACCATCTCGCCGACTGGGACCGCTCGAGCGAGCGGCGCGTGGACTGGATCTCGGGGTCGGCGTTCCTCCTGCGGCGGAGCGCCCTCGAGGAGGTCGGTCCGCTCGACGAGCGGTTCTTCCTGTACGCGGAGGAGGTCGACCTGTTCAAGCGCCTGCGCGAGGCGGGGTGGGAGATCCGCTTCACTCCCGAGCTGGAGGTCGTGCACGAGGGCGGCGTCTCGACCGGGCGCTCCCGGCGGATGCACCGGATCCACGCCGAGAGCGTGTACCGGTACTTCGAGAAGCACCACGCGCGTGGGTGGCGCCGGGCGCTCCTCCCGTTCGCGTGGGCGGCGCTGCGGCTCCGGGCTGAGCTCGCCTGGGCCCTCGACCGGCTCCGGGGGAGGTCGCGGTGAAGGCCGTCGTGCTGGTGGGGGGCGAGGGGACCCGCCTGCGGCCGCTCACGGAGACCATCCCCAAGCCCCTCGTGCCCCTCGTCGACCGGCCGAGCCTCGACCACGTCCTCGACCACCTCGCGCGCCACGGGGTGCACGAGGTCGTGCTCTCGAGCTCCTACCTCGAGTCGACGTTCCGCGCGTTCATCGAGGCGCGCCACGGCGACCCGCGGATCACCTGGATCACCGAGGCCGAGCCCCTCGGCACCGGCGGGGCGATCGTGAACGCCCTCGGGGCCGTGGCCGACGGGCCGTTCCTCGCGCTGAACGGCGACATCCTCACCGACCTCGACCTCACGGCCATGGTCGCCTTCCACCGCGAGCGGGGGGCCGTGGCGACCATCGCGCTCACGCACGTCGAGGACGCCCGACCCTTCGGGCTCGTCCCGACCGAGCCCGACGGCCGGGTGATCGAGTTCCGGGAGAAGCCGACGGAGCCGGTGCCGGGGGACGTGAACGCCGGCACCTACGTGCTGGAGCCCTCGGTCCTGCGGGCGTTCCCCGTCGGCGTGCCCCTCTCCATCGAGCGCGAGATCTTCCCCCGGCTGATCGCCGAGGGGCTGCCGGTGTACGGGTTCCGCTCCGACGCGTACTGGCTCGACCTCGGCACGCCGGCGCAGTACCTCCGCGCCCACGCCGACCTCCTCGCCGGTCGCGTGGCGGGGGAGCCGGCGTACGCGGCCCCGTACCTCGCCGAGGGCGCGCGCGTGCACCTGCGCGCCCGCCTCGGCAAGGCCGTCGTGGTGGGGCCGGGCGCGAGCGTCGGTCCCGACGCCGAGGTTGACGACTCCGTGCTCCTCGCCGGGGCCGCCGTCGAGGCCGGGGCGCGCGTGGTCGGCTCGATCCTCGGGCCGCGGAGCCGGGTCGGAGCGGGCGCCACCGTCATCGACACCGTGCTGGCCGAGGGCGCCGCGGTGCGCGAGGGGGCGGAGCTGCGGGGCGGACGGGTCTCCGCCGGAGCGGTCGCACCCTGAGCCCAGCCGCCGCCCGCGCAGGTACGGGGTCAATCATCGGTCGGCCCAGGCCGATGTGGTACGGTGCGGGCCCCGTCCGGGGACCGTCCCGATCATGAGGAGAGCGTTCGTCGTCGCGTCCGTGATCGCCGCCCTGGCGGCCCTCCCGACGCCGCCGGCCTCGGCCGGCCCCGACGACTTCACCTTCTACGGCGGCGGGTGGGGGCACGGCCTCGGGCTCTCGCAGTGGGGCGCGTACGGCCTGGCGCGCGAGGGCTGGGCGGCCTCGCGCATCGTCCGCCACTTCTACCGCGGCACGCGCATCGAGGCCGTGGACATGCCCGAGAGCCTGCGGATCGGGCTCGTCCAGGGTCAGGCGAAGGTGCGCCTCGAGGCGCAGGCCGGGCCCGTGGACCTGCGGCTCGGGGGCCGCGATCCGGCGGACACCGTGGCCACGATCCCCGCGGGGGAGATGTGGACCGTCCGGGCCAGCGACGCCGGGTACCGGATCCTCGACGCGAGCGGCTCGCCGATCGGCCCGGCCGTCGGCGGTCCCGCGAGGAACCTCTACGCGGTCTACGCACCGAACGGGGCCAGGGTGCGGGTCCCCGAGGCCGGCCACACGTACGCGCGCGGCTGGATCGAGTTCAACCTGTACTCGTGCTCCTCCTCGTGCGTGATCCGGCTCATCGCCGTGGTGGGTCCGGAGCGCTACCTCTACGGCCTCGGCGAGGTGCCGAGCTCATGGCCGATGGCGGCGCTGAAGGCGCAGGCCATCGCGGCCCGCTCGTACGCGCTCAGCAAGGTGCGGCGGTACGGCCAGCACCGGCCGGTCTGCAACTGCGCGCTGTACGCGAGCTCCTACGATCAGGTGTACGTCGGCTGGGACAAGGAAGCGGCGACCGACGGCGACCGCTGGGTCGCCGCCGTCGACGCCACCGCCGGGCGCGTCGCGACCTACGACGGGACGGTCATCCAGGCCTTCTACATGTCCTCCAGCGGCGGCTACACGGAGAACAACGAGAACGTCTGGGGCGGCACGCCCGTCCCGTACCTGCGCGGCGTGTGCGACCCCGGCGACTACACGCTCGCCAACCCCAACCGCGTGTGGACGGTCCGCTTCTCCGCGTCCGACGTGACCCAGCGTCTCGCCCTCGGCGTGGGGACCGTGACCGGGTTCACCGACATCGTGCGCGGCGTCTCGGGGCGGATCGTCGAGGCGACCGTGGTGGGGGAGAACGGCAGCGTTCGCGTGGACGGGGACGTGATCCGGAGCCGCCTCGGGCTCCGCGACGACCGGGTGTGGATCAACCGCAACCGCCTCGTGGTCGGCGCGATCCGCGAGAAGTACGACGCGATGGGCTGCTCGCCGGGGCTCCCGACCTCCAAGCAGATCGAGGTCGCGGGGGGTCTGCGGCAGGCGTTCGAACGGGCGACGATCTACCAGTCCAGCGAGACCGGCGCCCACGCGCTCCGCGACCCCGTCCTCGCCTTCTACAAGAGCAAAGGCGGGCCGGCCGGGAAGCTCGGCTTCCCCACCACCGACGTCCGCACGCTGCTGAACGGGAACCTCCGCGCCCGGTTCGAGCACGGCACGATCACCTGCCGGCCCGAGGGCGCCTGCTGGATCTCCTGAGATCAGAGGGCCGCGCCCGGCTCCGGCGCCGTGCCGAGGTAGGGCTCGCCACCGTACGGCGGCGCCGCGTAGCGGGCGGTGAACCCGAAGGCCGCGGCGAGGTTCGGCTCGGTGCAGGTCTGCACGTGGTGCCAGGCGACGAGGGCCATGCCGACGCCCGGCCCCAAGGCCCCCGCCTCGCCCTGGTCGGGGTAGTCGTAGGGGGCGACGATCACCCGGGAGCCCACGGCCGGCTCGCGGAAGAAGTCCCGGACCTCCTGGAGGGCCGCTCCCCCCGTCCCCGGCGCGTACCAGACGATCGCCGCGCCGTGCTCGAGCGAGTGGATGAGCGCGTCGAGCGGCGGGGGCGAGGAGTAGACGCCGGCGGGCAGGGTGGCGTCCGCGTGCGGGCCCGACGCGGGCGGCTGCGACGGGTAGCTCGCGAGCGGCGGCATCGCGGCGATCTGGTCGCCGCCGACGTGGGCCCGGTCGAGCTCGCGCGGCTGGTACGGGCCGACGTCCCGCACCTCGGTACAGCCGGCCACCGCGGCCTGCGCCTCGGATGCGGCGAGGAGGTCGGCGGCGCGGGTCTCGACGGCGCTCGGCTCCCGCGGCCGGATGAGGGCGAACGCGACGACGGCCGCCACCGCGAGGAGCGCGAGCACCGCCGTCAGGTTGCGGCGACGGCGGGCCCGAGCCGCTCGGCGCTCGGCATCGATGCGACGGCGTCGCGCCTCGCGGCGCCGCTCGTCCCTCGTCGTGCGCTCGTTGCTCGTCGTTCGACCCCCACCGGCCCGGGAGAGCAGGATACCCGCGCGCGCCCCGGTCGCGTTGGGGTCAGCGCCAGCGCAGGACCTCCTCGAGCGCGAGATCCGGCCGGGGCGGGGGCTCGCCCTCCGGCGGTCGGCCGACGGCGACGGTGCCGAGCGCGTGCCAGCCCTCCTCCACCCCGAGGGCGGCGCGCGTCTCCTCCTGGCAGAACAGGGTCGAGGAGATCCAGGCGCTCGCGAGACCCTGAGCGTGGAGCGCGAGCAGGAGGTTCTGGATCGCCGCCCCGCCCGAGAGGAGGAACATCTCGCGCTCGGCCCCCGCGCGCTCGGCGTCGGGGTAGGGGTGGGCGCCCTCGAACCGCACCCAGGGGACGACGAGGACCGGGGCGGCGCCGAGCACCGCGTCGCTGCGGGCGAGGCGCCGGGCGATCGTCGCCTCCGGCACGCCGTCCCGCTCGAGGTCGGCGCGCCAGGCCGCGGCCATCGCCGCCCGGAGGGCCCGGCGCGCCGCTGGGGTCTCGAGCGCGCTCAAC
>SIRV01000106.1 GCA_004366195.1 Actinomycetota bacterium | reverse complement strand
CGCCGGCTGGAGGGCGTTGGCTACGAACGTGGCGACGTCGGGGCTCCAGGGCACCACGTCCACCTTCTCGCCCCGGAGCTCCATCACGACGTTGCGCACGCGGGAGCCCTTCGGCCCCACGCACGCGCCGACCGGGTCCACCGCCGGCTCGCGCGAGGCCACGGCGATCTTCGAGCGGTGCCCCGGCTCCCGGGCCACGGCCTTGATCTCCACGATCCCCTCGGCGATCTCCGGCACCTCGAGCTCGAAGAGCTTCTTCAGCAGGCCGGGGTGGGTGCGCGAGACGACGATCTGGGGGCCCTTCGTGCCCTTGCGGACCTCCGTGATGTAGACCTTCACCCGCTCGCCGGGCCGGTAGACCTCGGCCGGAACCTGCTCGGAGGCCGGCAGGAGCGCCTCGACCTTGCCGAGGTCGAGCAGGACGTACCGGCGGTCGTGCTGCTGCACGATGCCGGTCACGACGTCGCCCTCGCGGCCGGCGAACTCCTCGTAGGTCATCTCGCGCTCGGCCTCGCGGAGCTTCTGCATGATGACCTGCTTCGCGGTCTGGGCCCCGATGCGCCCCTTGAACTCGTCGGTGACCTCGACCTCCTCCTCCGAGAGGACGCGCTCCTCGGTCGTGACCTCGCCGGTCTCGGGGTCCTCGCGCTCGACGCGCTCGACGCGCTGGACCCAGACGCGGAGGTCGCCGGAGGTGGGGTCGATCTTGGCCCGGACGCCGATCGTCTCCTCGTCCACGTCGGGGTGCCGCTGCCGCCACCACGACTTGTACGCGGAGGCCATCGCCTCCTCGAGACCCGCGAGGATGGTCTCGAAGGCGATCCCCTTCTCCCGCTCCAGCTCGCGGAGGGCCGCGATCATCTCCTGGTTCATCGTCCGCTCCTCGCCGAGTCCCAGTCGTACACGGTCCGCGCCGAGCGGATCTCGGCGTAGCGGACGCGCAGCTCTCCGCCGTCGGCGGCGATCACGATCGCCTCCGCATCGGCCGAGACCAGCTCGCCCTCGTGGACCGTCCGCCCCTGGACCTGCGCCATCGTCTTCACCTTCACCCGCTCTCCCACGCTGCGCTCGAAGTGGCGCGGCGTCCGGAGCGGTCGCTCCACCCCGGGGGAGCTCACCTCGAGGTGGTACCCGGCGGGGCCGAAGTCCTCCAGGTCCAGCCGCCGGGACAGGCGCTCGGAGACCTCGGCGATCGTGTCGAGGTCCACGCCGCCCTCCCGGTCCAAGGTCACCCGCAGCACGGCGGGACGGCCCTCGCCGTGGAACGCGACGTCCCACAGCTCGAGCCCCGCCGCCTCGACCACCGGCCGGACCAGCTCCTCCAGCTCCATCCTGCGCTCCCGAAAAAAGAAGTGGGCGCGAGCCCACTCCCCGGTGCTGCCGCTCCGTTGACGACCGGAAGTATACCCGAGACGCGACCGCGTCGGGGCCCGGTCAGAGAGCCCGTCGGCGACCACCGGGGGTCGCCCAGTCGTCCCGCGCGTTCATCCGACGGGCCATGCGAGGGTCGTCCCACCCCCGGTGCAGCGGGACCCCGAGGGCTCGGGCGACCTCCTCGGCCTCCTCGGGCGTCTCGAGGACGTCGCGGACCCAGTCCCCCTCGACGTCGATGAGCAGGAGGTCCCAGGTCCGCCGGCCGACGTGCTGGAGCACGCCCTCCACCTCGGGGCGCAGCTTGGCGAAACCGTAGAGGTGCCACGCGACGCGCGCCATGCCGCCCCCAGCCTACGGCGCCCGCGACAGCAGGTCCAGGGCGACGGAGACCGCATCGGGGAGCGGCGCGCGAGAGCGCTCGCCGGTCGCCCGGAGCTTCAGGTCCACCTCCCCGGCCTCCAGGCCGCGCCGCCCCACCACGACCTGGACGGGGTAGCCGATGAGGTCGGCGTCGGTGAACTTCACCCCGGCCGCCACCGCGCGGTCGTCGATGACGGCCTCCGCGCCCCGGTCGAGGAGCTCGCGGTAGATCCGCTCTGCCTCGGTCACGACCCGCTCGTCGTCCCGGTTGGCGATGAGCACGACGATCTCGAAGGGCGCGAGCGCCCGCGGCCAGGCGAGGCCCGCCTCGTCGTGGTACTGCTCGGCGGCGGCGGCCATGATCCGCGAGATGCCGATGCCGTAGCACCCCATCTGGAACGGCTTGGCGATGCCGTCCTCGTCGATGAAGGTCGCCTTCAGCGGCTCGGAGTACTTGGTGTGCAGCTGGTAGATGTGCCCGACCACGATGGACCGACCGATGCGGAGCGTCCCGCCGCAGCGCGGGCAGCGGTCGCCCTCCCGGATCTCGACCAGGTCCTCGTAGCGGTCGACCCGGAAGTCCCGAGGGGTGTTCGCGCCCCGCACGTGCCGGTCCGGCTCGTTCGCCCCCGTCACCCAGTCGGCGCCGGCGCGGACGGAGTGGTCGGCGAGGATCAAGACGTCCTCCGGCATCCCCTGCGGCCCCACGTACCCCTTCACGAACCCTCGCTCGGCGAAGTCCGCGTCCTCGAAGGGCCGCACCGGGGTCGGGAAGAACAGGCGCTCGAGCTTCGGTACCGCCACCTCGCGGTCCCCGGGCACGAGCACGGCCACCGTCCGCCCCCCGGCGTCGAACAGGATGCACTTCAGGGTGCGGCTGGCCGGCACGCCGAGCAGGCGCGTCAGCCCCTCGATGGTCGGGGTGTCCGGCGTATCGAGGACCTCGAGGGCCGCCCGCTCGCCGGGCGCCGCGGGCTCGGGGGGCATCGGCCGGGCCGCCTCGGTGTCGGCCAGGTAGTCGCCGCGCTCGCACTCCACGAACAGGTCCTCCCCCACCTCCGCCCGGGCCATGAACTCATGGTTCACGCCGCCGCCGATCTGGCCGGGGTCGGCCTCGACGATCACGTAGCGGAGGCCGCAGCGGTCGAAGACCCGCCGGTACGCGTCGTACATCACCTGGTACGAACGGACCATGCCCTCCTCGTCCCGGTCGAAGGAGTAGGCGTCCTTCATCAGGAACTCGCGGCCACGGAGCAGACCGAAGCGGGGGCGGAACTCGTCGCGGTACTTCCACTCGATCTGGTACAGGTTGAGCGGCAGGTCGCGGTAGGAGGGCTGCTCGCCGGCGACGAGGGGGGTGACCACCTCCTCCTGGGTCGGGCCCAGGATCATCTCCCGCCCGTGGCGATCCACCAGCTTGAACAGGAGCTCGCCGTAGAGGTCGAAGCGGCCGGTGGTCTTCCACGGCTCGGCCGGCAGGAGGATGGGCATCCGGATCTCCTGCGCCCCGGCGGCGTCCATCTCCTCGCGGACGATGGCCTCGATCTTGCGCATGGTCCGCAGGCCGAGGGGCAGCGTGGTGTAGACGCCGGCGGCCACCTGGCGGATGAAGGCCGCCCGCAGCAGGAGCCGGTGGCTCGCGACGTCCGCCTCGGCGGGGTCCTCGCGCAGCGTCGGCGCGAACAGCTGGGACAGACGCATCGGGCCGCAAGGATACCCGGCGCACGCGGGTCACCCACGGCCTCGCGGCGGTACGCTCCAACCCCCGTTGGAGGGAGAGCAGGTGAAGGTTCGGCCGGATCGCTCGAGCTTCGAGGCCCTCGCGGCCTCCTGGCCGCTCGTGCCGGTCTGGACGGAGCTCCTCGCCGACGTCTCCACGCCGGTCGGCGTCTTCCCCGCCCTCGCCGACGGGGGACCGGGGATCCTGCTGGAGAGCGTGGAGCGCTCCGAGCGCTGGGGGCGCTACTCCTTCGTGGCCGGCGACCCCGCCGCGGTCGTCGTCGTGGACGCCGACGGCCTGCGCGTCGTGGACCGCGCCCGGGACCTCCCGGCGGGCGACCGCGTCCCGGGCGACGCGCGCTCCGCCCTGCGGACCTTCGCCGAGTCGCTGCGGGCGCCCCGGCTGGACGGCCTGCCGGCCCTCACCGGCGGTCTCATGGGGTACCTCTCGTACGAGGCCGCCGGCCTGCTGGACGGGCTCCCGGTCCCGGGCGGCGACCCGCCCGCGCCGCCCATCGGGCTCCTCGTCGTGGACCGCGCGGTGGTCTTCGACCACTGGCGGCAGCGGCTCCTGCTCGTCGCCCACGTCCCCGCGGGCGGGTACGACGTCGGGGCGGCGGCCCTCGAGGACCTCGCGGCCCGCCTGGCGACGCCCGGTCCGGTGGCGCCGGAGCCGCTCGGCGCGGTGACCGCCGATGCCGACCTCGGCGAGCCGAACATGCCCGACGAGCGCTACCGGGAGATCGTCCGCGCCATGCAGGAGCACATCGCGGCCGGCGACATCTACCAGGGGGTGCCCTCCCGTCGGGTCTCCTTCCCCGCGCCCCGGGGGGGCTTCCCGATCTACCGCCGCCTGCGCGTCTCGAACCCCGCGCCCTACATGTTCTTCGTGCGCATGCTCGGGCTGGAGCTCGCCGGCTCCTCCCCCGAGCCCCTCGTGCGCGTGGAGGGCCGGACCGTGACCACGCGGCCCATCGCCGGCACCCGCCCCCGCGGGGAGACCGAGCTGCGGGACCGGTTGTACGAGCACGAGCTCCTCGCCGACCCCAAGGAGCGCGCCGAGCACGCGATGCTCGTGGACCTCGCCCGGAACGACCTCGGTCGGGTGTGCGCGCCGGGGACCGTGCGGCCGACCGAGCTCATGGTCGTCGAACGCTTCTCGAAGGTCATGCACATCGTGAGCACCGTGGAGGGCGAGCTCGCCGACGGCCTCCATCCCTTCGACGCCCTCGCCGTCACGTTCCCCGCGGGGACCGTCACCGGAGCCCCGAAGCGGCGGGCGATGGAGATCATCGCCGCCCACGAGCCGACCCCGCGGGGGCCGTACGCCGGGGCCGTCGGCTACTGCACGTTCCAGGGGGACCTGGACTTCTGCATCACGATCCGGACCGCCGTGGTGACCGACGGGGTGGCCCACGTCCAGACCGGGGCCGGCGTCGTCGCCGACTCCGATCCCGAGGCCGAGCTCGCCGAGACCAAGGCCAAGGCCGCCGCCCTGCTTCCGGCGGTGCTGGAGGGAGGGCAGGGGGCATGATCCTCGTCGTCGACCACTACGACAGCTTCACCTACAACCTCGTGCAGCTCGTCGAGAGCCTGGGCTATGCGACCGAGGTCGTGAAGAGCGACGCCGAGCCGGCCGAGGCGCTCGTCGCCCGGCGCCCGGCGGCGGTGATCCTCTCCCCCGGCCCGGGGCGGCCCGAGGACGCCGGGGTGTTCCTGGATCTCCTCGCGCAGCTCCCGCCGGAGACGCCGGTCCTCGGGGTGTGCCTGGGCCACCAGGCGATGGGGCTCGCGTGCGGCGGCGTCGTGGAGCGCGCCACGCCGGTCCACGGCAAGGCCTCCCTCGTCTACCACGAGGGCAAGGGGATCCTCGCCGGCCTCCCGAACCCCTTCGAGGCCGCCCGGTACCACTCCCTCGTGGTCCGGCGCGAGGACCTCCCCGAGGAGCTCGAGCTCACCGCGTGGAGCGACGACGGTCTGGTGATGGCCACCCAGCACCGGGAGCTCCCCCGCTTCGGCGTGCAGTTCCACCCGGAGTCGATCCTCACGCCGGACGGCCCGAGGATCGTCCGGAACTTCCTCGCCCTGGCGCGCGGCTGAGGCCCGGCCGAGGCCGGGGCGCCGGGCCGGGAACCTTCCCGCCCCGCCCGCCGGTCGGTCGGGTGGGGGCGTCGGAGGTGGTGCCCGTGGCGATCGCCGAACCCACCCGCGCGGCCGTCCGCCGGGTCCTGCCGTACCGCGTACGCCTCGCCTTGGTGAACCTCCGCGGGTGGCCCCGCTGGCTCGCCGAGCGTGGATCCTTCGCCCGCGCCCGGCTCGATCCCGCCGAGCGCCAGCGCTTCGACTGGGTCCTCGCCGACCATGCTTCCCCGCTCGAGCGGGTCCCCGGTGCCCTGCCCCCGGACCTCCAGCGCGGCAAGGAGGCGAACGTCCGGATCGCCGCCGGCGCCCTCGACGGCATCCTGATCGGCCCCGGCGAGACCTTCTCCTACCACCACGCCCTCGGGCGACCGAGCCGGCTGCGCGCGTTCCGCCGGGGCTCGAGCTCCGCGACGGCCGCCCGAGCCGCGGCCTCGGCGGGGGCCTCTGCCAGGTCTCGAACGGCCTGTACTGGGCGGCGGTGCAGGCCGGGATGGAGATCGCCGAGCGCCACCGCCACGGCCTCGACCTGTTCCCCGACCACCAGCGGACCGTCCCCTTCGGCTGCGGCGCCACGGTCGTCTGGCGCCACACCGACCTGCGCATCCACAACCCGCTCCCCGTCCCCGTGCTCCTGCGCACCCGCGTCGAGGACGGCGCCTTCCGCTGCGAGCTCCGGACGGAGGCCGACCCGGGGATCCGGGTCCAGGTGCGCGAGGAGGACCACCGCTTCTACCGCGAGGGGGAGGTCTGGATGCGCGAGAACCGGATCCGCCGCCGCATCACGCGCCCCGACGGGACGCTCCTCGCCGACGAGGAGGTCGCGCACAACCGCGGCCGCGTGCCGTACGAGCCCACCCCGGAGCAGCGCTCGTGCTCAGGGCCCTCGGCAAGGCCGGCGTCCTGACCGTCGCGGGTCGCGTGCCGGGCGGGGCCCGCGCCTACCGCGAGCTCACGCGCGGCCTGCTCG
>SIRV01000105.1 GCA_004366195.1 Actinomycetota bacterium | reverse complement strand
GGTCCCCAGCGCGGGCCGCATCTACCTGGAGGGCAGGGACGCCACGCGGGTGCCGCCGTACAAGCGCTCGACGAACCTCGTCTTCCAGAACTACGCGCTGTTCCCGCACATGACGGTCGAGGAGAACGTCGCCTTCGGACCCCAGCGCCAGCGCCTGCCGAGGGAGACGGTGCGCGAGCGCGTTCGGGAAGCCCTGGCCACCGTTCGCCTGGAGATGCTCGCCGACCGCTACCCCCGTGAGCTCTCGGGCGGCCAGCAGCAGCGGGTGGCGCTGGCCCGGGCGCTCGCGAACCGTCCGGCGGTGCTGCTGCTCGACGAGCCCCTCGGCGCGCTGGACCTGAAGCTCCGCGAGGAGATGCAGCTGGAGCTGAAGCGGATCCAGCGGGAGGTCGGCATCTGCTTCGTCTACGTGACCCACGACCAGGGCGAGGCGCTCACGATGTCCGACCGGGTGGCCGTGATGAACCGCGGCCGCATCGAGCAGATCGGCTCTCCGGAGGAGGTGTACGAGCGCCCCCGGAGCCTGTTCGTGGCGGGCTTCATCGGGACGGCGAACCTCCTGCCCTGCCGGGTGGAGTCGGCCGGCGGGAGCGTCGTCGCGCGCCTGCCCGACGGGACCCGGGTCCCGGCGCTCGCGCCCCCGGACCGGCCCGTCGCCGGTGACGCGGTGCTCGTGCTGCGGCCGGAGCGTCTGCGGGTCTCTCGCGAGGAGCCCCCCACCCCGGCGCGGCTCCTCGGGCGTGTGGTCGAGGTGATCTACCAGGGGTCGCAGCTCCGGTACCAGATCCGGGCGGCGGATCGGAGCATCAGCGTGGTCGCGCCGGTGTCCGGGGACCGACCGGCCGCCGGGGAGGATGTCTGGGTGGGGTGGGCGCCGAGCGACGGCGTCCTGCTGCCCGCGGAGACCGAGATGGCAACGGGGTGATGACGATGCGCGTGGTGCAACTCGGCGTCGGGTCGGTGGGCGAGGTGATCGCCAGGACGCTGGCGGAGGAACCGGACGTGACGGAGGTTCTCCTCGCCGATCTCGACGAGGGGAGGCTCGCGGAGGTCGCGGGGAAGCTCCCCGAGGGGAAGGCGGTCACCCGTCGCCTCGACGCGCGGGACCCCGAGGCCCTGCGTGAGACGCTCCGCGGCGCCGACCTCGCGGTGAACGCGCTGCTGCCCGAGCTGAACGTGGAGGTGATGCGGGCGTGCCTGGACGTCGGGTGCGGCTACCTCGACCTCGCCGCGGGCGGGCCCCGCGAGATCGTCGGCACGCCGGACATGGACGAGCAGTTCGCGCTGGATGGCGCGTTCCGCGAGCGAGGGATCTCCGCCCTGCTGTTCTGCGGGATCGACCCCGGCGCGAGCGACGTCTTCGCCAGGGCCCTCTACGACGAGATGGACACGGTCGAGCGGCTCGTGGTCTACGACGGCGACAACGGCTGGGCCGAGGGGTTCGAGTTCGTCACGAGCTTCTCCCCGGCCATCATGATCGAGGAGTCGCTGCTCCTGCCGCCGGAGCGGTTCGAGGACGGTGAGCTGATCCAGTCCGAGCCGCTCTCGATCAGCGCGGAGTTCGACTTCCCCGATCCGGTCGGTCGGCTGCGTGTGTGGCACATCGACCACGAGGAGCCGGCGCTGATGTCGCGGTTCCTCGCCGCCAAGGGCCTGCGCTTCGCGAGCTTCTACATCGCCCTCGCCGACCCCTGGGTGGAGCTGCTGCGGTCCTGGAAGCGCCTGGGCCTCGCGCACAAGGACGAGATCGAGTTCGCGGGGTGCCGCTTCCGCCCCTTCGACCTGCTCGTCTCGCGTCTGCCGCGACCGGTGGACCTGATCGGGAAGCTCCACGGCGCCGTCTGCGTCGGGACGCTCGCCGAGGGCACGGTGGGCGGCGAGCGCGTGCGCCGCTTCATGTACCAGGTCACCTCGCACGACGAGGCCTACGAGCGGATGGGCGTGCAGGGCACCGGCCTCCAGACGGGGATCCCGGCAGCGTGTGGGGCGCTCATGGTCCTCCGCGAGGAGGTGCCGGGCCCCGGCGTCTTCGCGCCGGAGCAGATCGACCCGACGCGGTTCCTGGCGCTCATGACCGAGCACGGCGCGCCCTGGTCGGTGGTGGACCTGCCGGTCGGGGGCTGACCCTGCGAGGCTATCCGCGGAGGTAGGGGGCGAGCGCCCCCCCGTCCTCCGGGGCGAGCCGCCGGATCTCCTCGACGCGGTCGAAGTCGGCGTCGGGGCTCACGATGGCCCCGATCCCGTGGGCGAGACAGGTCGCCACGTGGATCAGGTCGCGGGCGCTGTGACGGGGGTACCGGCGGACGAGGTCCGGCATGCGGGCGGCGACGTCGTGGGTGAGCGCCAGGACGGGGGAGAACAGGTCGAGGGCCGCCTCCGCGAGCTCCGCGCCCTCCGCGGCGCGGGGGCTGCGCGTGAAGCGGTGGAGGATCTCCTGGATCACCTCGGCCGAGACGACCCCCTCGAGCCGGCCCTCGGCCACGTGCGCGAGGATCTCACGGCACGGCTCACGGAGCGGATGCTCCGCAGCCGCCGCGTACATGAGCACGCCGGTGTCGATGAAGACGGGGTCTATCGCGTGGCCCCCCGGATGATCTCCTCCTCCATGCGCTCCCACCGATCCACCGGGAGCTCGAGACGGCGGATCGTCGCCAGCGCCTCCGACCGTGACCTCCTCCGGGGCGGGAGATAGCGGTCGATCGCCTCACGGATCAGCGCGGCCGACGGATACCCCCGCTCGGCTGCGAGGCGCTCCAACCGCTCTCGCTGCTCCCGGGACAGGAGGACCTGCGTTCGGACATCTAGCATGTGCATAAATCATGCACATATCATCGGATCGACCCTCGGCGGCCGGCGAGGGCCGCGAGGATGGCCGGGTCCCCGCGCCAGTGCTCGAGCAGGACCTCCGGGGGCGTGCGGCGCAGCAGGTGCCGGAGCACGAGGGCGGCGACGATGGCGTCGTCGAGCGGTCCCGCGACCGGGATGAACTCCGGCACGAGGTCCACGGGCGACGCGATCCACGCCACGGCGAACAGGAGCCAGAGCTTTGCGCGGCGCGGGACCCGGGGGTCGCGCAGGAGGCCCCGGAAGAGCAGGAGGAGGTTCGGCACGAGCGTCGCCAGCTCGCGCGCTCCCGCGCGGCGTCCGAGGAGGACGAGGAGCCCGACGGCGGCGCCCCAGAGGAGCAGGACGATGCCGAGCCCGATCGCGAGGGACCGCACCCGGCCAGCGTAGCCGGAGCGGAGCGGGTCGGTGCACGCGAGGGCCGGCGTCAGGCGGGCGCGGCCGCTGCGGCGGGCTCCAGCCGGACCTGGAAGACCTCCTCGAAGCTTCGAGCGATGAGCGGCGCCATCTCCTCCACGGTGACGCGCCTGCCGGCGAGCTCCGACAGGGAGGTCACCCCGGCGTGGGCGAGCCCGCACGGCACGATGGCGTCGAACCAGGACAGGTCGGTGTCGCAGTTCAGCGCGAAGCCGTGGAGCGCGACGCGCATCTTCATCAGGCGCACGCCGATCGCGCAGACCTTGCGGTCGCCCGACCAGACCCCGGTCTGGATCTCGCTGCGGTGCAGGGGCACGCCGATGCCCGCGGCGGCGCGGATCACGACCTCCTCCAGCCGCCGGACGTACTCGACCGCCGCCGGCCGCGGCCCGAGGTCGACGATCGGGTAGCCGACGAGCTGCCCGGGCCCGTGGAACGTGAGGGAGCCGCCGCGGTCGATCAGGTGGAGCTCGGCGCCGGCCGCGCGGATCCGCTCCTCCGTCCAGCGCAGGTGCTCCGGTCTCCAGGTCCTCCCCGCCGTGTAGACCGGCGGATGCTCGAGCAGGATCAGCGTGTCCTCGCCCTCCCCTCGGAGCCTGGCCTCGGCGAGCCCGTGCATGAGCGCGTTCGCCTCCCGGTAGGGCACGAGCCCGACGGGCCGGAGGAGTCGCATCTCAGAGGCCGAGGTCCTCGGCGAAGTCCCAGGTCTCGAGGTTCCGCTTCACCCGCACCAGGAACTGGGTCGCCAGGGCGCCGTCGATCACCCGGTGGTCCCAGGACATCGACAGGTACATCATGTGCCGGATCGCGATGGCGTCGTCGATGACGACCGGGCGCTTCTCGACGGCGTCGGTGGAGAGGATCGCGGTCTGCGGCTGGTTGATGATCGGCACGCTGATGAGCGAGCCGAACGAGCCGGGGTTCGTGATCGTGAAGGTC
>SIRV01000104.1 GCA_004366195.1 Actinomycetota bacterium | reverse complement strand
CACCGCGATGCGATCGCCGAGCACCATGGCCTCGGTGCGGTCGTGGGTGACGAGCAGGCTCGGGATCCCCGCCTCGACCAGGTGGCGGCGGAGCTCCAGCCGCAGCTCCTCTCGGGTCGGGGCGTCGAGCGCCGAGAGGGGCTCGTCGAGCAGCAGGAGCCGTGGCGACGGCGCGAGCGCCCGCGCCAGCGCCACCCGCTGCCGCTCCCCGCCCGAGAGCGCCCCGGGCCGGCGATCGGCGAGTTCCGCGAGGCCGAACCGCTCGAGGAGCTCGTCCACACGACGGCGTCGCTCGACGCGCGGCACGCCCCGGAGCCCGAACGCCACGTTGCCCCGGACGGTGCGATGGGGGAACAGCGCGGGCTCCTGGTGCAGGAACCCGACCCGCCGGCGCTGGGGCGGCACCCATCGACCCTCCGCGGCGTCCGACCAGACCTCCTCCTGGAAGCGCACGGTCCCGGCATCGGGATGCTCGAGGCCCGCGACGCAGCGCAGGATCGTGCTCTTCCCGGCGCCCGATGGTCCGAAGAGCACCGTCACCTCGGCCGGCTCGAGCCGCACCTCGAGCCGAGCGCACACGAGGGTGCCCGGGTATCGCCGCTCGAGGTCGAGGGTCAGCGAGCCGGCCATACCGCCCACGCCCGCCGCTGCAGGGCGTACGTGATGGCGAGCACCACGAACGAGAACGCGAGGAGGACGGCGGCCGTCTCCCGGGCCGCCCCGTAGTCCAGCGCCTGCACGTGGTCGTAGATGGAGATGGAGATGGTGCGCGTCTCGCCCGGGACGTTCCCCCCCACCATCAGCACCACGCCGAACTCGCCGAGCGTGTGGGCGAAGGCGAGCACCGCGCCGGTCACGACCCCGGGCAGCGCGAGCGGGAGGACGGTGCGGACGAAGGTGCCGAGCCTCCCCTCCCCGAGGGTCCACGACGCCTCCAGCATCCGCCGCTCGATCTGCCCGAACGCCACAGCCATGGGCTGCACGGCGAAGGGCAGGCTGTAGAGGAACGAGGCGACGAGGAGACCCCGGAACGTGAACGGCAGGCGCGAGCCGGTGAGCGCCTCGTACCAGCGACCGATGGGGCTCCGCGGCGAGATGGCCACGAGCACGTAGAACCCGAGGACGGTGGGCGGCAGCACCAGCGGGAGCGCGACGACCGCCTCCACGAGCACCTTCCAGCGACGGGCCGACCGTCCCAGCCAGTAGGCGAGGGGCGTCCCCAGGACGAGCAGCGCGACGGTGGTGGCGGCCGCGAGCCGCACGCTCAGCCAGAGCGCCTGCGCGTCCATCAGGGCGGCTCCTCGAAACCGTACCGCGCGAGGATCGCGCGGCCCTCCGCGCCGAGCAGCAGCGCGACGAAGGCCCGCGCGGCCTCGGGGTCCCGCGCCCACCGCATGACCGCTCCGCCCTGCAGGATCGCGGGGTGAGCGTCGGCTGGGACCTCCCACCACCGCCCGTCGGCGCCCGGGGCGAGCGCCAGCGAGAGGGCGATGATCCCGACGTCCGCCGCGCCGGTCTGCACGAACTGCGCCGTCTGGGCGATGTTCTCCCCGAGGACGAGACGGTCGCGCACCCGCCCGTACACCCCGAAGGAGCGCATCGCCGCGACCGCCGCACGCCCGTACGGCGCGTGCTCCGGGTTCGCGATGGCGACCGTCCGCACCGAGGGCTGGAGGAGGGCTTCCATCCCGAGGCGCTCGACATCGAGCGGTGAGTCCGCCGGCACCCAGACGACGATGCGCCCGACCGCGTAGGTGAACACCCCTTCGCGCATGACGAGGCCCTCTCCCCGGAGACGCTCGGCGTAGGAGACGTCGGCGGAGAGGTAGAGGTCGAAGGGCGCCTCGTTCTCGAGCTGCGAGAACAGCGTGCCCGACGACCCGTAGCTCACGCTGACCGTGGTACCGGGGTGCTCGGCCTCGAACGCGCGGACCAGCTCATCCATGGCGTACCGGAGGTCCGCGGCCGCGGCGATCGCCAGGTCCGGGCCTCGACGGTGGGACGCGGCCGTGCTCCCGCACGCCGCGGTGGCGACCAGGGAGAGCGCGAGCACGGCCCCCGTCACGGCTCGCCTACGCGACGGCACGGACCTCCCCCATGGAGGCGACGTCGTACCCCGGCAGATCCGCGAGGAGCCTCCGGAACGAGCGGTCGCGGAGCGTCGCGAGGAGCGCGACGATCCGCGGGTCCTCCTCCAGCTCCGCTCGGAAGCAGAGCTCGTAGGGCTCGGTCGCGGTCGGGAGGAAGGCCAGACCGGCCTCGGCGGCGACGAGCTCCACGCACACGCCGGCCGCGCCCCATCCGTCGCGCACGAGCTGCGCCACCGAGCGGTGGTCGCGCGCCACGCGGCGGAAGTGCGGCTCGCGCCCCGCCTCGCGGAACAGGCGATCGAGGCACGCCCGCGCGCCGGAGCCGGGCTCCCGCGCGACCCAGCTCGTCCGGCTCCTCACGAGCCCCGAGGCCGTCCGAGGCGCGGCGCCGGCCAGGGCCACGCCCTCACGCCACCGAGCGAGGTGGCCGAGACGATAGCCGGCCCCGAGCGTCTCCCGTACGGCGAGCTCGTTCGCCTCCGGGTCGGCCAGGTGCACCCCCGCGACGTCCGCCACCCCCGCCGCGAGCGCCTCCAGCGCCGCTCGGGTCCCCCGCTGGAGGGGGATCAGACGGACGCCGCGGGAGGCGAGGGCCGCGACGAGCAGCCCCACCGCGGGGTCGCAGCCGGCGAGGACGAGCGTCGGCGCGGGGTCGGCGCGCCGGTCCAGGCCCCGCTCCGCCATCACCGCGTCGTGCGGGACCTCGCCGACGGCCGTGGGCTCCACCCGGAGCAGGCGATCACCGGCAGCCCAGACCCGCCCGCCGGGCTCCGCCCCCGGTCCGACGAGCGGCCGCGCGGGCGGCCCGAAGAGCTCCTCCACCGTGCAGCCGAGCACCTGGGCCAGGCGGAGCGCCGTCGCCACGGAGGGCACCACCGCGCCGGCCTCGACGGCCCCGAGGCCGGCCCGGGAGACGCCGACGCGCCTCGCGAGCTCGCGCTGGGACCATCCCCGCCGGCGACGGAGCTCCGCGACCCGGTTCGACGGGATGGCTGTGGTTTCGGCCACCGTGGCCGAGATACTGGCATCACCGCACCGCGCCGCGCAAGCCCTTCTCGGCCATCATGCCCGGTCGGACCTCAGCCCGCGAGGAGCGCCCGTGCGGCACGACGCAGGAGATCGTCGAAGCCCGGGCACCACGCCGTGGAGGACGGGCCGGGCTCCTGGCCGCAGTAGGGGCACCGGCCCGTGGACCCGCCCCCCGGCCGGGCCTCGCCGCGCCAACCCCACAGGGGGATCCGACGGGCCGAGCCCTTGGCGGCGGGGATGGCGGTGGTCGTGCCCGCGGTCATGTTCCCCGTATCGGC
Organism: Actinomycetota bacterium; assembly: GCA_004366195.1. Taxonomy (GTDB): domain Bacteria; phylum Actinomycetota; class UBA4738; order UBA4738; family HRBIN12; genus HRBIN12. The sequence continues at coordinate 2,954 of SIRV01000104.1, read as the reverse complement.
ACGTCGGTCGCCATGTTGAGAGGGAGGCCGCGCGGATGACGAGCCCGGTCGGTCCCGGCACACTACGCGCATGCCCACCGGGTCGATCGTGTGTCTCCTCCCGGTCCGGAACGGCGCGAGGTTCCTCGGAACGTGGCTCGCGGCGGCGCCAACCTGGTGCGACGCGGTCGTCGCCCTGGACGACGGCTCCACGGACGGGACCAGCGAACTCCTCGAGGAGGCCGACGTCGTCGAGGTCCTGCTCCGACGCCCTCCACGGGCCTCGGCCGCGGGATGGGACGACGGCTCGAACCGGGCCGCGCTGCTCGAGGCCGCCTCGGTGCTGGCCCCGTCCTGGATCGTGCAGGTGGACGCCGACGAGCTCATCCCGACCGAGGACGCCGGCGTCCTCCGCTCGTTCCTCGCCTCCGCCGACGCCCTCCCCCACGTCGCCTACGGTCTGCGACACGTCCGGATGTGGGGACGGGATCGCTGCGATCCCCGGGCGGAGACCGTGTACCGCGTCTTCGCCTGGGAGCCCGGCCTGCGTCTCCCTCCGGGGCGCCTCCACGTCCCTCCGGTCCCGGTCTCGATCGGCGCGCGGGTCCCGACCTCGATCCGCCTCCAGCACCTCGGGGCCGCCCACCACCACGCGATCGCCGAGCGCCTGGCCCGCTACCGCGAGGCGGATCCCGACGGCCGCTGGCCGACCTCGTTCGGGGGGCTCGACCGACCTCCCGCGAGCACGGTCCCCTGGTCCGAGCGACGCGACCCCAGCTGGCCGATCATCCTCACGCCGGGTCTGGAGCCGCCCGTCGTCCCGGCCCCCGACCGGGTCCGACCCTCACCCGAGAACCGGGACGGGGATGAGCGCCCGCTCCTCGCGATCCTCCTCCCCGTCCGCGACGGCGAGGCGGACCTGCCGGGGTGGTTCGCCGGGGTCCGCGACCTGGCGGACGCGGTGGTGGCCCTCGACGACGGTTCGACCGATCGCACCCGGGCGATCCTCGAACGGGAGCCCCTCGTACGGGCCCTCCTCGCGAACCCCCCGCGTCCCACCGCGCGCGGATGGGACGATCTCGGGAATCGCCAGCGCCTGCTCGAGGCGGCCGAGGAACTCCGTCCCCGCTGGATCCTCTTCCTCGACGCCGACGAGCGGATCCCGCCCGCGGATCGCGCCGCCCTCCGCCGGTTCCTCGCGTCGGGCGAGGCCGACCCGGGTGCCGCCTACGCGTTCCGGGTGCTCCGCATGGTGAGCCCTGACCGCTACGACCGGGCCGGGCTCTGGGTGGCCAGGCTGTTCGCGTGGCGGCCGGGCCTTCGTCTGGAAGGCCCCCCGCTGCACCTCGTCCCCGTGCCCGCCGATATCCCGCCCTCCCGTTGGGTCGCGACCACGGTCCGCGTCTGCCATCTCGCCTCCCTCGATGAGCCCCGACGCCGAGCCCGCCTGGCGAAGTACCGGGAGGCAGACCCGGACGGCTTCGCGCAGGGCCGGTACCGGGCCTTGCTGGAGGCACCCGGACCCGGGCGACCGCTGGAGCCGCGGCCCGCCGACGCCCCGGTGATCCTGGACCGGGAGGCGTGGGCGGCGGGCGAGCTCGCGGCGCCGGCCCTGTCGGCGATCGTGATCGCCCGTGACGACCACGAGCGCATCGGGGAGGTCCTCGCCTCGGTCGTCGGGCAGGAGGTGCCGGAGCCGTTCGAGGTCATCGTCGTCGTCAGCGGGAGCCCCCGCACCGCGCGCGTCGTGCGCGAGCGGTTCCCCGAGGTCCGCCTGGTGGAGCTCCCCGAGCCGGTGCTCCCGGGCGCCGCGCGGAACGCCGGCCTCGCCCTCGCCCGGGGCGACGTCGTCTCCTTCCCGGGGAGCCACGTCCGCCTCGAGCCAGGCTCGCTCGCCGCCCGCCTCGCGGCGCACCGTCGCGGGTACCCCATGGTCACCGGCGCGATGCGGAACGACAACCGGACCGCGGCGGGCTGGGCCGCGTACCTCCTCGACCACGCGCCGGTGCTCCCGGGCCGACCGGCCGGCGAGCTCCCCTTCGCCCCGCCACACTGCAGCTACGACCGGGAGATCCTCACCCGCGTCGGCGGCTTCCCCGAGGATCTGCGGGCGGGAGAGGACACGGCGGTGAACGTCGAGCTGTTCCGCCGCGGCTACCGTGCGTGGTTCGAGCCGTCCATCGTGCTCCACCACCGGTCGCCCTGCACGGACCTCGCCGGCCTCGCGCGCCACCACGTCCGTCGGGGCCTGGGGATGGCCGCGGTGATCGAGCGCACGACGCCCCCGGGGAGCTCGCTCCGACGCGAGGCCCAGGCCCGCGGCCTCGGCGTCGGCGCGGTGCCGCGGCGCCTGCGCTCGGTCCGGCGACACGCCGAGGGGGTCGGCCTCGGGCAGGTACGCAGGCGGGTGCGGGGACACCTCCTCATCGGGGCCGTCGCCGCCTGGGTGGGGACGTGGTGGGGCCTCGCGGCCCGGACCCTCAGGAGACCGTGAGGATCACCGCCGGCGACCACCCTGCGGTCAGGGTGGGGCTCGCGGCGTACGAAGGCCAGAGGTGGGTCCGCGCCCGGAACCGGTAGACCCCGGCCCCGCTCGGCGTGAAGGCCCGCTTCGTCGCGGTCGTGGCCACCCGCCAGCTCGTCCAGGTCGAGGCGCCGGGATCCTTGCGCTGCACGTCCCATCGATGCGTCAGGTCCACGTTGGTCCCGGACGCCCACCGGACCGTCACCGTCTCGCCCGCCGCGACGCTCGTCTTCGACAGGCGCGGGCGCACCCGGATCGTCCCGGTCATCTCCCCGTGGTCGGGATCGGTGCACCCGTAGGGGTACGCACCCGCCCCCGGGAGGAGCCAGCCGGCGCCGATCCCCGGCGAGTAGTTCCCGTCGGTCACCCACCCGCTGTCGAACCATACGCCGGAGCCGGGCGGGCTCTGGAGCCGGTGCCCGGCCACCTCCGGCTCCCCGAGGCCGGTGAC
>SIRV01000103.1 GCA_004366195.1 Actinomycetota bacterium | reverse complement strand
ATCCTCGGGCGGCGCTCCGCCGCCCTCCTCGCCGTGGCCGAGGCGAGCGAGCGGTTCGCGCAGGCGGGGACCGCCCTCCTCGACGGCCTCGAGGCCCTCCCTGAGGGCCTCGGCTCGCTCGCCCCCAGCCAGGGACGGCTGCGACCCGAGCCGCTGGTCACGCTGGGAGAGGCCTCCGCCGAGGCCGATCGCCGGGTCGCCGACGCTCTCGGGATCCTCCGCGCGGCCCCCCACCGATGGCTCCCGGGCCCGGTCCGGGACGGGCTCGCCACGGCCGAGACCGAGGCGGAGGAACTCCACGCACAGCTCGCGACCGCGGCGACGATCCTGCGGGGCGCCCCCGGCCTCCTCGGGGCCGACGGACCCCGCCGGTACTTCGTCGGCGCGCAGAACCCCTCCGAGCTGCGGGGAACCGGGGGGGTGCTCGGGGCCTACGCGATCCTCACCGTCCACCGCGGGCGCTTCTCGTTCACGCCCTTCCGGCCGATCCAGACCCTTCCCGCGCCGGAGCCGGAGCGCGTGCCGGCCCCGGTCCCGGGTTTCGCGGAGAACTACGACGCCTTCCGCGCCGATGGTCGGTTCTGGCTCGCCATGAACCTCAGCCCCGACTTCCCCTCCGTGGCGCGGGTGCTGCTCGACGCCTACCGCGCCCTGGAGGGCGAGGAGCTCGACGGCGTCGTCCTGGCCGACCCCTTCGCCCTCCAGACCCTGCTGCGGGTCTCCGGGCCCGTACGGGTCCCCGGTCTCGACCGAACGCTCGGTCCCGCGACGGTGGTGCCCTTCGTCACCGTCGAGGCCTACGGCCTCTACGAGGACCAGGCGACCCGCAAGCGGGTCCTCGGCGAGGTCGCCCAGGCCGCCTTCGAACGGTTCCTCTCCCGCGAGACAGCCTCCCCGGCGGACCTCCGGGCGTTGGTGCGCACCGCCGCCGACGGCCACCTCCTCCTCTACTCGGTCGACCCCGGGATCGAGGCCGCGCTCGAGCGCACGGGAGCGGGCGGCGCCCTGCGGACGGACGGGCGGGACCTCATCGCCCTCGTCGAGAACAGCGCGGGCGGGACGAAGCTGGACCCCTTCGAGGACCGGGAGGTGGAGCTCGGGGTCGAGCTCTGGCCCGATGGCGCGGCCCGGACAAGCCTCTCGTTCCGCCTGACGAACGAGACCCCGGCGACCGGGCTCCCTCGTTACGTCGTGGGCCCCCGCCCCGGATACGCGGCCGAGGGCGAGTCCGTCCAGCTGGTCTCGATCTACTGCGGCCCGGGCTGCGCCCTGGAGGCGGCCCGCCGGGACGGATCGCCGATCCAGCTCTGGACGGGCGCGGAGCTCGGCCTCCCGTACTTCCGGGACTACTTCGGAACGCCGCGGGGTGCGTCGAGCGAGCTCCAGGTCCGCCTGCATCGACCCGAGGCCTGGGCCGGCGGACCCACCGGGGGGACCTACCGTCTGAGGGTTGTGATCCAACCCACGATCCGCCCGACACGCCTCACCGTGCGGATCGAGGCGCCGGACGGGATGCGCTTCACGGACGGCAGCCCGGATCTCGTCCTGGACGGCGCCGTCGCGCGCTGGAACGGGACCCCGGGTCGGGTGCTCGACCTCGAGCTCCGCTTCGCGCCACCTCCGCTCACGCGTCTGTGGCGCGAGCTGACCGACTGACGCCGCGCGATGGCTCGGCGGGCGCGGGCCGGGGCTCGGGCCGCTAGGCCGTCGCCCGGGCCCGGCGCCGCCCGGCGATCACCAGGACCGAGCCGATGACCACCAGGGCAACCAACGCCACGAGCCACGCCCCGATGTCCGCCCCGGTGAACGCCGTCGGCTCCGGCGGGCGCACGACCTCGCCACCGACCTGCTCTCCCCCCGGCGACGGCAACACGGAGCCGCCCTCCGCGAGCGCCGTGCCGGCGAACACCAGGACCTGAACCGCTGCGCTCCCAAGCGCGAAGGCGACCTTCCGCATCCCGAACTCCTCTCCCAGGGTCCCCGCGAGTCTACGCCGAACGGCCTACGGAACGCAACGGGCCGAAGGTCCCTTTCCCGGCGACACCGGTTGCTCCTCCGGCAAGCGCGAGGGCGGGGCCGGAGCCCCGCCCTCGACCCGCCATCCGGCGATGGTTCAGTGCATGTGGCCGTGGCCGGCTCCGGCCTCCTCCTTCTCCTCCTCCGGCTTCTCCACGACCGCGCTCTCGGTCGTGAGCACCAGGGCCGCGATCGAGGCCGCGTTCTGAAGGGCCGAGCGGGTGACCTTGGCGGGGTCGATGATGCCGGCCTCGAGCATGTCCACCCACCGCCCGGTGGCCGCGTCGTAGCCGCGGTGGTCGGACTCGGCCCTGATCTTCTCCACGATGACCGAGCCCTCGGCCCCCGCGTTCTCCGCGATCCGGCGGGCCGGCTCCGAGAGCGCCCGACGCACGATCCGGGCGCCGGTGAGCTCGTCGCCCTCGAGCTCGGCCTCCAGCTTCTCCAGGGCCTTCTCGGCCCGGATCAGGGCCACGCCGCCGCCCGCGACGATGCCCTCCTCGATCGCCGCCCGGGTGGCCGAGAGGGCGTCCTCGATGCGGTGCTTCTTCTCCTTCAACTCGACCTCGGTGGCCGCGCCGACCTTGATCACCGCGACGCCACCGGCCAGCTTGGCCAGGCGCTCCTGGAGCTTCTCCCGGTCGTAGTCGGAGTCGGTCTTCTCGATCTCGGCCCGGATCTGGTTGATGCGGCCCTTGATGTCCTCCTCCTTGCCGGCGCCCTCCACGATCGTCGTGTCGTCCTTGGTCACGACGACCTTGCGGGCCCGGCCGAGCAGGTCCAGGGTGGCGTTCTCGAGCTTGAGGCCGACCTCCTCGGAGATCACGGTGCCGCCGGTCAGGATCGCGATGTCCTGGAGCATCGCCTTGCGCCGCTCGCCGAAGCCGGGGGCCTTCACCGCCACC
>SIRV01000102.1 GCA_004366195.1 Actinomycetota bacterium | reverse complement strand
GGGCGCGTTGCTGGCGGCGGCGTGCTCGGGAGCGGCGCCGGGGGGCGAGACGACCCGCCCGACGGCTCCCCCACGCTCGTCCCCGGCCCCGGCGCCGGGTCGGACCCCGGGGCCGGTCGCGCCGACCTCGGCGACGGCCTCCTCGATGAGGCGGTCGAGCTCCGCCTCGGGGAGCTGCTCGGGGGCGTAGACGCGCAGGATCTCGCGCTCGGCGGTCTCCTTGGCCACGAGGTCGGCCCGGGCGCCCCGCTCGAACGCCTCGATGGACTCGGTCCGGCGCTTGACCTCACGCGCGGCGACCTCCCGGACCTCGTCGTCGGTGAGCTCGCGCCGCAGCTCCTTCTCCCGGTTCACGATCGAGGTGAGGAGCATGCGGAGGGCCCCCACCCGCACGGCGTCCCTCGCCTTCATGGCCTCCGTGAGGTCGCGCTGGACCTGCTCCCGCAGCCCGCTCACCTAGACTCCCTTCCCGTGCTCGTGCGGACCCTGCTCGCCCTCACCGCCCTCGGCGGCCTCTGCGTCGCCTACGGCGTCCTCCTCGAGCGCCGGTGGTACCGGCTGGACCGGCGGACGCTCGCCATCCTACCCGCCGAGGCCCCCCGGCCGATCTCGGTCCTGCACCTCTCGGACCTGCACGTGGTGACCCGCGGCCGGTCCCTCGGCCGGTTCCTCGCCTCCCTGCCGCAGCCGGATGTCGTCGTCGTGACCGGGGACTTCCTCGGGGAGCCGGAGGCGGTGGACGCGGCGGTGACGGCCGTCCGTCCGGTGCGGGGGCGCCTCGCCTCCTGGTTCGTCCTCGGCTCCAACGACCTGTACGCGCCGCGCGCCTCGAACCCCCTCCGGTACCTGATCCCACCGTCGAAGCGCCGGCGCCGGCGCGCCCGCCGCGGCCGACCGGCGGAGCTCGTCGCGAGGCTCGCGGCCGAGGGCTGGACCGACCTCGACAACGTGCGCACGACGACCGAGCTCGACGGCCTCCCGGTCGAGGTCGCCGGCCTACACGACGCCCACATCGACCGGGCCGACCTCACGGTCCTGCCCCGGAGGGCGCCCGAGCGCTTCGGCGTCGCCGTCATGCACTCGCCCGACGCGGCGCCGGAGGCGGCGGCCTGCGGCTACGACCTCGTCTTCGCCGGCCACACCCACGGCGGCCAGGTCCGCCTCCCGGTCGTCGGGGCGCTCGTCACGAACAGCTCGCTCCCCCCGCGCCTGGCGAGCGGGCTCATCCGGATCGGCGGAGCCTGGCTCAGCCTCTCGCCGGGCCTCGGGACGAGCAAGTACGCGCCCTTCCGGTTCCTCTGCCGCCCGACGGCGATCTGGCTCGAGCTCCGGCCGGCGGCGCCGGCGGACGCTCAGGCCTCGGCGACGACGCGCTCGAACACGCGGACGTAGCCCTCGACCATCGCCCGCTTGGAGAAGAGCCGATCCACGCGCTCGCGGCACGCGCGGGGATCGATCTCGTCCAGGCGCCGGAGACGCTCGGCGGCCTCCTCCGCGTAGTTCTCGACGCTCACGATGAAGCCCGTGCGCCCGTCCTCGACGACCTCGGGGACCGAGCCCCGCGGGGTGGCGATGACCGGCGTGCCGCACGCCATCGCCTCCGTCATCACCAGGCCGAAGGGCTCGGGCCAGTCGATGGGGAACAGGACCGCCTTCGCCCGCTGGAGGAGATCCACCTTCTCCTCCTGGGAGATCTCGCCGAGCACCTCGGCGTCGGGCGGGAGCGCCGGCTTGATCCGGCGCTCCCACTCCTCCTCCTCGGTGGGGTGGGCGATCTTCACGGCCGAGACCAGGCGCTCGCCGGCGAGCTTGGCCGCCTCGATCGCCCGGAGCCAGCCCTTCTCCGGGGCGGCCCGCCCGAGGAACAGGACGAAGTCCTCCTTCTCCTCACGGAGCGCGTACAGGTCCATGTCGATCCCGTTGTAGACGACCCCCGCGTACCGCAGGGTGGGGTTGGAGCGCATCTGCGCCTCGCTGATCGCCACGAACCACGCGCGGTCGGCGACGAAGGAGTACAGGCGGTTCATCTCCGGCGTGAACGAGCCGTGGAGCGTGTGGACGGTGGGGACCCCGGTCTCCACGGAGGCCGCGAGGGCCGAGAACGGCGAGTGGACGTGGAGGACGTCGAACCGCTCCCGCGCCCCGCGGAGCGAGAACATCGTGTGGGTGGCGTCGAGCACGATGTCGTTGATGGCCTTGGTCCCGGGCGCCGTCTCGAACACGTACTCCAGCCGCGCCTTCGTGCGGGAGTCGCCCGTGGCGAACAGCGTGACGTCGTGCCCGGCCTCGGCCAGCCCGTCGGCGAGCAGGGCCACCACCCACTCGATGCCCCCGTAGCCCTTCGGGGGGACGGCCAGCCAGGGCGGGCACAGCTGCGCGATCCTCACGGCACCCTCCTCCGCGTCGGTCGGCGTCGCCTCAGCCTACCCGCCGTCCGACCCGGTACACTTGCCTGCGCACGGGACGTGGCGCAGTTTGGTAGCGCGCAGCGTTCGGGACGCTGAGGTCGCGGGTTCAAGTCCCGCCGTCCCGACCGGACCTCACGGGTGCGGTTGTGCCCCAGCGCATTCCGGGTTTGACGCCCCGGGCTCCAGCCGCTAGCCTCGGCCCGGGCTGCCAGCGTGGCAGCCTTTCCTCATGCAGGGGACGACGAGGACGCGAAGCGCGCTCGCGGTGCGGGCCGGGGTCGCCGCCCTGGTCGTGATCGCCGCTTCCCTCGCCCTCCCCTCGATCTCCGCCGCGGCCCCGAGCCGCCAGGACGTCCTCCGCGCCAAGGCCGAGCTCGACCGACTGAACGCCCGGGTCTCGTTCCTCGTCGAGCAGTACAACCAGGCCAAGCTGGAGCTCGACCGGGTGCGGGCGAGGCTCGCCCAGGTCCGGGCCGAGGCCGAGCGCGCGCGGGCGGAGGCCGACCGGGCCATCGCCGAGCTGAACCGGAACGCGGCGGCGGCGTACCAGAGCCTCGGCCCGCAGTGGGCCGCCCTGCTGGAGGCGGAGTCCGTCACCGACTTCTCCGACCGCCTCGAGTTCATCGGGAGCATGGCCCAGGCCGATGCCGACCTCGCCACGGAGGCCGAGCTGGCCGAGCAGCGCGCCCGCTGGAGCGCCGAGGAGCTGGAGCGAGCGCTCGCGGAGCAGCGAGCGCTGGTGGACCGGATCCGGCGGAAGGAGGCGGAGATCCGGGCGGCCGCGGCCGAGGCGCGCGACTACTACGAGAACCTGAACCGCCGCTACCAGGAGTACCTCGATCGCCTCGAGGCGCAGCGGGAGGCCGCCGCCGCGCAGGCCGCGGCCGAGGCCGCCGGGCAGGACGCGCCGAGCGGCTCGGGCTCGAACCCCGCGCCGCCTCCCGCGCCGAACCCGAACGTCGAGGCGGTCCTCGCGGCCGCCTACTCGGTCCTCGGGGTGCCGTACCGGTGGGGCGGCGCGAGCCCCGAGACCGGCTTCGACTGCTCGGGGTTCACGATGTGGGCCTGGGCCCACGCCGGCGTGTCGCTGCCCCACTCCTCGCAGGCCCAGTACGACGTGCTCCCGCACGTCTCCCGCGAGGATCTGCAGCCCGGCGACCTCCTGTTCTTCTACACGCCCATCAGCCACGTCGCGATCTACCTGGGCGGCGGGAGCATGATCCACTCCCCGCACACGGGCAGCGTGGTCTCGATCGTGCCGGTGTACTGGGAGCACTTCGTGGGCGCCGCCCGCCCCGGCTAAGTGTCACCGGCGAGGTCGGCGAGGCGCATCTCGGCCTGCCGCACGAGCTCTTCGTTCCCGATCTCGCGCGCCGCGTCCCGAGCCCGCTCGAGGAGCTCCCGGGCCTGACGGCGGCGCAGATCGGCGTTGGTCGGCGTCGCGTACTTCACCCGCTCGTCCGCCTTCACGATGAGCTCGAAGATCTCCGCCTCCCCCACGACCCCTAGCCTGCCACGGATCCACCGGAGCGCGCCGGGTCGGCCCTCGCCTGGCCTTGGTACCCTAGTCGGCCGCATGGACAAGCTCGGACCTCGTCACCGTATGTGCCGACGCGTCGGTCAGCCCCTCTGCGGGCGGCCGAACTGCCCGTCGGTCCGTCGACCCTACCCTCCCGGCCAGCACGGGCGGGGCCGCAAGCGCATCAGCGAGTACCAGGTCCGGCTCCTCGAGAAGCAGAAGCTCCGCGCGATCTACGGCGTGAGCGAGCGCCAGATGCGGATCTACTACGAGCGCGCCAGCCGCAAGCGCGGCGTCACGGGCGAGGAGCTCCTCAACCAGCTGGAGCGGCGGCTCGACGCGATCGTGCTCCGGATGGGGTTCGCCCTCACCCAGCGTCAGGCCCGGCAGCTCGTCTCCCACGGCCACGTGCGCGTGGACGGCCGGCGCGTGGACGTCCCGAGCTACCAGGTCCGCCCCGGGCAGACGATCGAGCTCTCGGAGAAGGCCCGCAACTTCGTGTTCGTCCGGGAGGCCGCGGAGCTCGCACCGGAGCCGCCACCCTACCTCTACGTGAACCGGGAGCAGTTCCAGGGCACGCTGGCCCGCATGCCGGAGCGGGACGAGATCCCCCTGCCCGTTCCCATCGAGGAACGGCTGATCATCGAGTACTACTCGTAGCGCGGGCCCCGCGCCTCACGGGTCGAAGTCCCGGCCGCCCCCGCAGCCGTAGGTACGGCGGATCTCCTTCGTCGCCCGCTCCATGGCCTCGTAGAGCCGCTCGGCCTCCTCGGGCGTCAGCTCCTCCTTCAGCACCTGGAAGCAGGCCCGCTCCTCCTGCTCGAAGTGGGAGGAGATGGCGCGCTTCAGGCTCTCGAGCACCCGCCGCATCCGCGCCTCCTGCTCGGCGCCGATGCCGGCCCGGGAGAGCTCGTCGCGGATCCGCTCGAGCTCGTCGGTCAGGCGGGCGATCTCGCGGTGCTCGGCCAGCATCTCGCGCGTCTCCCGGTCGGTGCCGGTGATGCGACGGAGCACCGGGAACAGGGTGCGGCCCTCGCCGACGGCGTGGGGGATGAGCTCGTGCGACAGGGTCTCGTGGAGCCCGCCGGTCTCGGCGCGGATCAGGAGGGCCGAGCCCGTGGCGAGCTCGCCCTCGACCTTGTCGATGGCGGCGATCAGGGGCACGAACTCGCGGTGCCGCTCGCAGAGCGACTCCTGCCTCTCGCTCATGTGGCTCCTCCTCGGGGTCCTCCGGCCCCCACCTCTCATCCGCACGGTACGGCGCCCGGCGCCGCGCCCACGTCGGCCGGAGGTCCTGTCGGCCGGGGGCCCGATGCCGGGTCGGTTGCAGGTGCAACGAGCCGTCCCGCATCGTTCCCACACCGTCCGCTCGGTCGTCCCGATGAGGCAAGACCCGCCGCGTAGCGTGCCGCCGAGCCGGGCGAGGGCCCGGCGGAGGAGGAGGGGAACGATGCGAGCGCTGCACCGCACGCTCATCGCGATCGGCGCGGCGAGCCTCATCGCGGCCGCCGTGCCGGCCCACGCCGTCTCGAGCGTCGACCCGTTCGTGAAGCTGCCCGCGGGCGGGACGCCGTACGCGTTCACGTCCCTGCTCACGGTCGGGGAGCGGGTGCCCAGCCCCGACGGGGGGCAGTACCGGCTGGTCGGCATCCCCGACGGCATGGGCGCCCACCGGAACCCCGACGGCACCATCACGGTGTACGTCGCCCACGAGCTCAACCCCTCGACCCTGTCCCAGCCCTACGTGGGCGGCCCCCTGCACCGGGGAGCGTTCGTCTCGCGCTTCGTGCTGGGGGAGGACGAGGACACCGGGGCCTGGGAGGTCCTCTCCGGGGAGCGGGCCTACGACCGCGTGTACCAGGACAACAAGCTCATCGGCGATCCCGCCCTGGAGACCAACGCCGTGCGGAGCTTCGCCCGCTTCTGTTCCGCGTCCCTGGCCGGCGAGGCCGAGGGGTTCGACCGGCCCATCTTCTTCGCCAACGAGGAGGAGGACGTCGACCCCAACACCTTCGACGGCAAGGGCGGGCAGACGGTGGCCATCCTCCAGGGAGACCGGGGGACCTGGGAAGCCCACGCCCTCTCGCGGCTCGGCCACTTCTCGAAGGAAAACACGCTCGCGCAGCCGCGTTCGGACGAGCTCACCGTCCTCATCCCCACGGAGGACGGACCGTCCACCCCCGACTCGCAGCTCTGGCTGTACGTGGGCGAGAAGGAGCGTTCGCGCGGCGCGAGCGTCCTGGATCGGAACGGCCTACTGAACGGCAAGCTCTACGTGTTCGTGGCCGACGGGTTCGAGAGCGAGGCCGACGCCTACGGCACCGGCACCGAGATCGCCGGCCGCTGGGTCCGGGTCCCGCGGGCAAAGCACGTCACCACCGAGGAGCTGGAGGCGGCCGCCGACGCCGTCGGCGCGTTCGGGTTCATCCGGGTCGAGGACGGCGCGTTCTCGAAGACCGACCCGAACACCTTCTACTTCGTCACGACCGGCTCGGGGTACCGGCGGGCCGACGGATCGCACGTGAACGAGCTCGGCCGCCTGTACCGGCTGGAGCTCCACCCGGGGAACCCCCGCCGTCCGGCCACGCTGACGATCGAGTACGACGCCCAGGAGCTTGTGGCCGCCGGCGAGGACGTCGCGATCTCCCCCGACAACCTCGACGTCAGCGAGGACACCCTCATGATCCAAGAGGACGGGACCTCGGAGAGCCGGGCCCGCATGGCCGCCCTCGGCCGCGACGGGCAGATCTGGGCGTTCCCGCTCCTCCCCGACGGGTCGGTGGACCTCTCCGGCCGCGCCCCGGTCGCCGAGCTCGACGCCTGGACGTCGCGCTGGCTGAAGCCGGACGGCACGCAGGCTCGACCGGGGCCCGGCGTCTGGGAGTCGAGCGGGATCATCGACCTCGCCGCCATCCTGGGTCCCGACGCCTGGCTGTTCAACGTCCAGAGCCACAGGCCGAGCGGCGCCGCCTCCTGGCCACCCGCCACGGTGGACGCGCCGTACACCGTCGAGGACGGTCAGCTGCTGCTCATGACCCCGGCCTCGACATGAGCG
>SIRV01000101.1 GCA_004366195.1 Actinomycetota bacterium | reverse complement strand
GCTCGAGCTCGAGCGGGCCCTCGACGCACGCCTGCGGGACGCCGTCGAGGCGATCCGCCGCGGCCTCGAGCGCTCCGAGCGGGAACGCGCCGGGGCCGGCGCGGTCGATCCGGGGCTCGCCGCCGCGCGGGAGCGCCTGGACGATCTCACCCGACGCCTGCGGGAGCTCGCCGGAGGCGAGCCGTGAGCGGCGAGCTGCTCGCGCTCGCCCGGGCCCTCGCCGCCGACCCCGCGCGGGCGGACGCGACCGTGACCGTCCCCGGGGAGTCCGACGACGCGCTCCGCCTCCTCGCCGGCGCCGTGGACCTCGTCCTCGAGCGGATCCGGCCCGGCGAGGACGAGCTCCGCGACGCGCTCCGCGCGCTGATCGGCGCGGAGTCGGCCTTCCGGTTCGAGCTGCACGAGCGCGCCGCACGCGCCGACGACCTCGAGCGCGCCGCGCGCATGCGCGAGCGGGAGATCGCCATGACGGCGGGATGGCTGATCCCGCGGCTCGAGCGCGAGATCGAGCGGTACGAAGGACGGATCGCGGCCCTCGAGCGGGCGCTGGGGGAGGCGTCGTGAGGGACGCCGTCGAGGTTCCGGCCCGCCTCTGGGACGCGCTGCGGGCCGCCCACCCCGACGCGAGCGACGCGGAGCTCGCCGCCCTGGCGCTCGCACGGGGGCGCTCCCTCGAGGGCGACCCGCTCCGGGTCGAGCTCGCCGAGCGCGCCGCCCTCGTCTTCCTGCTCCGCCGGCGCCTGGCGCGCGAGCGGACGCGCCTGGCCGAGGCGGAGCGGCGGGACCGCGCGGGCTACGAGCGGGATCTCGCGCTGCAGCGGGACGTGGTCCCGCCCCTCAAGGAGCGGGCCAGGGCGCTCCGCGCGCGGATCCGGGCCCTGGAGGCGCGGACCCGCGCCGCAGGGGTGGACCCCGAGGCGGTGGCGCCGAGGATCGACTGGGCCGATACCCTGGCCGTGGACGACTACGTGCCTCCGCGGTTCGAGCGCGACGAGGATCGGCGGCGGGCCGCGATCGGGTTCTTCCGGAGGCTCGGATGACGACCGCGATCTTCCTGGTCCGCCACGGGCGGACCCCCCTGAACGCCGAGGGCCGCTTCCGCGGCCTCCGCGACGTCCCCCTGGACGAGCAGGGCCTGGCCGACGCCGAGCGGGCCGCCCGACGGCTCGCGGGGGTCGGCCTCGTCGCCGTCGCGACGAGCCCGCTCCGCAGGACCCGGCAGACGGCCGAGATCATCGCGGCGACCACCGGCGCCCCGATCGAGGTCGAACCCGACCTCATCGACCTCGACCACGGCCGGTGGGAGGCGCTCACGGCCGAGGAGGCCGCCGCCCTCGATCCCGAGGCGTTCCGGCGCTTCCGCGAGGACCCCCGCGCCGGGGAGGCACCGGGCGGCGAGCGCCTCGCCGACGTGGAGCGACGGGTGCTCGCGGCGCTCCGGCGGGTCGGCGAGCGCCACGACGGGGCGGCCTGCGCCGCCGTCTCCCACGAGATCCCCATCCGGCTCGCCGTCGCCGACCTCCTCGGGGTGAACGGCGCGGCCGTGTGGGATCTCGTCGTCCCGACGGGGGCGGTCGTGGAGCTCCGGTACGAGGCCGGCCGGCTCGACCTGGTCGAGCCGGAGGCCGTCCTCGGGGGGCCGGCGACATGACGTGGTTCTGCCCGTCGTGCTTCGAGGAGGTGGCGGCGGGCGCCGAGCGCTGCCCCGCCTGCGGGACCCGGCTCGACCGGGACGAGCGCTCCTACGAGGACAAGCTCGTCGCGGCGCTCTCGCACCCCGTCCGGGACCGACGGATCGTCGCCGCGGAGCTCCTCGGGCGGATCGGTGCGCGGAGGGCGGTGCCGCGCCTCGCCGAGCTCGCCGAGGGCGAGGAGGACCCCTACCTCCAGGCCGCCGCGGCTCGGGCCCTCGCCCGGATCGGCCCGCGGCACCCGCTCGTCCGCCGGCTCGCGAGCGCCGGACCCGTGCTCGCCCGCGCCGCGCTCCGGGAGGTCGTCCCGTGAGGCGCCGGACCGTCGAGCTCCGGAGCCGGGTGGGCTATCACGACCTCCTCGCCGACCTCCGCCACCCCGGCTGCCCCGCCTGCCGCGCCGCGAACCGGGCCGCCTGGCGATACCTGGACGCGCTGCTCTGGGAGCTCGTGAACGACCCCGAGACCCGCGCCCGGCTCCGGGAGAACCTCGGCTTCTGCCGCACCCACGCCCTCATGGCCCTCTCGGTCGCGTCGCACCAGGGCGCGTCGCTCGGGATGGCCATCATCTACGAGGACATCCTGCGCCGAGCGGCCGAGGAGGTCCGGGCGGCGGCCGCCCCGCGCCGGCGCGGACGACGGGCGCTCCCGCACCCCCCGCGCCGGTGCGCCGCCTGCGAGAGCGCCGATCAGGCCGCGGCGAACGCCCTCGCCGTGCTGGCCGCAGCCGAGGAAGGCTCCGAGCCCTGGCGCGGGATCCGCGAGCCGGGCAGGGGGCTCTGCCTCGCCCACGTGAGCCTCGGGCTCCGGCTCCACCCCGGCGAGACCGAGAGCGCCCGCCTGGCCGAGGCGTACCTCCACGGCGAGGCGGAGCTCCGCGCAGCGCTCCGGGAGCTGATCCGCAAGCACGACTACCGCTTCCGCGACGAGGGGATCACCGACGACGAGCGGGCCTCCTGGGTCCGGGCCGTGTACCGGATCGTGGGCGAGCCCACCCCGCGGACGCCGCCCGCCCGCTAGCGCGTTCGCCTTGCCCGACGGGCGTCTCCCGGGCTACTGTGGCCCAGGGTGGACGGGAACGATGGAGCGCAGCCTCACGATCTTCCGGGTTCGGGGGATCCCCGTCGGGATCAACTGGTCCTGGTTGTTCATCGCGGCGCTCCTCTCCTGGATCCTCGGCTCGGCGCTCTTCCCCGCGACCCACCCAGGGCTCCCCAACACGGCCTACCTCATCATGGCGGTGACCACCGTCGTGCTCTTCTTCCTATCCGTACTCCTCCATGAGCTCGCGCACGCGCTCATAGGCCTGCGCGAAGGGGTCCGCATCGAGGGGATCACGCTGTGGCCCCGCGGCGGGGTGGCGCGTTTCACGGGTGGCGTGCCCTCTCCCAAGACCGAGTTCCGCATGACCATCGTGGGGCCTCTCACGTCCGCGGCACTCGCCGCCGTGTTCGCGGTGGGCGCTTACGCGCTCGAGCGCAGCGGCGCGCCCTCCGGAGCCGTCGCCGTCCCCGCGTACCTCGGCCGCATCAATCTGATCCTCGCAGGCTTCAACCTCGTCCCTGCTCTGCCCCTCGACGGCGGCCGCATCCTCCGCGCGTACCTGTGGAAGCGCCAAGGCAACTTCGTCGCCGCCTCACTGTCTGCGGCCCGCGCGGGGCGGGCGTTCGGGGTCCTCCTCGTGTGGGTAGGGGTGCTCGGGTTCCTGACGGGAGCCGGGCTGGGCGGCCTCTGGCTCGTGATCCTCGGATGGTTCCTCCTCCAGGCCGCATCGAGCGAGGCGTCAGCGGCGCTCGTCCAACAGACGTTCGCGGGGAAGCGGGTCCGTGACGTCATGACGCCCGAACCGGATGCCGTCGACGCCTCCTGGTCGCTCGCTCGCTTCGTGGCGGAGACGACGGGCCCGCGTGGCCACGCCACGTATCCCGTGCTCACGGACCGACGCCTGGCAGGACTCATGTGGCTCCGCCTCGCCGCACGGGTACCACCGGGGGAACGGTCCGACCGCACGGTCGGTGAGGTGATGCTGCCACGGGACCGGGTCGCCACCGTCGGGCCCGATGCGTCCGTCATGGACGTGCTGCCGGTCTTGCGAACCCCTCCGGGACGGGCGGTGGTCGTGGAGGAGGCCGACCGCGTCGTCGGGATCGTCTCTCCGGCGGACATCACCAGAGCCCTCGAGATCGGGCAGGTCGTCGAACATCCAGCTGCCCCTGCCACGCGGGGGGCCAGCCGCGGGGTCTGGGTCGTGGTCGCGCTGGCTATGGCGACCGTGGTCGGATACCTGTACCACCCTCCGTTCGCCGTCCTCTCGCCCGGCCTCCCCATCGATGTCGCCGGGGACATCCAGATCGAGGGAGTGCCGACGAGCCGGATCAACGGCGAGTACGTGATGCTCCCCGTGCAGGTCTCACGACCGAACCTGTTCGGCGTCCTCCTGGCGACCTTCGCGGCCGACCGGGAGGTTGTCCCGCTGACGATGGCCATCCCCGCGGGCACAGACCGGGAGCGCTACTCGAGCGAGCAGGCGATCCTTCACCGCGAGAGCCGCGAGCTCGCGGCCGCAGCGGCTGCGAGGGAGCTGGGGCTTCCGGCCGAGCTCGACGGCTCGGGCGCCGTGGTCGTCGATATCGTGAGCGACTCACCGGCGGACGGCAAACTCCAGGCCGGCGACGTGATCGTCGCGGTGGACGGCGTGCCGATCCGGCTCGCCACCGACCTCGCCGCCGCGATCGCAGCCCGGCCCCCCGGTACCCGGTTCGTGATCGCGATCGAGCGCGATGGCCTGCGACAGGAGATCCGCATCGCGAGTCGCCGCATGGAAGACGGGCGCGGCGGCATCGGGGTGGTCGCGGGAACCCGCGGGCTCGACGTGCGTCTCCCTTTCCAGATCCGCTTCCGCGAACGGGCGGTCGGGGGGCCATCGGCGGCCCTCGCGTACGCGCTCGCTATCGTGGATATCCTCGACCCGCAGGATCTCGCCGGAGGACGGACGATCGCCGCCACCGGAACCATCGACGGGGAGGGCCGCATCGGTCCTGTCGGTGGGATCGCGGCCAAGCTGTCCGTCGCCCGGACCGCGGAGGCCGAACTGGTCCTCGTGCCCGCGGGCAACGCCGAGGAGGTCGCGGACCCCGGGTTGCGCGTTGTCGGCGTAGGCTCCGTCGCCGAGGCTCTCTCCGCGCTGCGCGTTCGCTCGTAGCCCGAGCGAACACCGCCCGGTGGGCCCCGGCTACACCACGGTAACGTATGGGGACGCCCTGGAACGAAACGTGAGCGCCGATGCAGGTTACCGAGGTCCTGTTCGATCTGTTCGTCCTCTTCGCCGCGGCGCGCGTCCTCGGAGGTCTTTTCGACGCGATCCGTCAACCGGCCGTCATCGGCGAGCTGCTCGCTGGGGTGCTGGTCGGGCCCCACCTGCTTGCGATCGTCGCGGGGCCGGAACAGGAGATGGTGGTCCTCGACGTCATCGCCGAGCTGGGCATCATCATCCTCCTCTTCACCGTGGGCCTCGAGACGCACTTGAGCGAGTTACGACGGGTCGGGCTACCCGCTCTTCTGGTCGGCACCACCGGGGTCGCGCTCCCGTTCCTCGGAGGCGCGGCCCTCATGCTCGCCCTGCGGCATCCCGCCTCGGAGTCGCTCTTCATCGCCGCCGCCCTGGTGGCGACGAGCGTGGGAGTAACCGCGCGGGTGTTCCGAGATCTCGGGGCGCTCGGCACCACGGCCGCCAAGGTCGTGCTGGGGGCCGCCGTCGTGGACGACGTCCTGGCGATCACCGTCCTCGCGCTGGTCGCCGGGCTGACGCGCGGCAACGTCTCCGAGGCCGCGCTCGCCGTGACCCTCATCGAGGAAGTGGCGTTCCTCGCCTTCGTGGTGTTCGCCGGTCCCCGGCTGGTGCGCCGCCTGTACGACTTCGCGCACCTCCCCATCGTGCCGGGGTCGCCTTTCGCCCTCGCCGTGCTCCTCACCCTCGGCCTCGCCGCGCTCTCCGGCGTGATCGGCCTCGCCTCGATCATCGGAGCGTTCCTCGCGGGACTGATCTTCGAACTCCGTCGTGACGAGATCGCGAACCAGGTGGAGCCGGTCTACGAGTTCCTCGTGCCCTTCTTCTTCGCGGTCACCGGCACACGCCTGGACCCATCCGTCTTCGCGGAGCCACGGATCGTCGGTATCGCCCTCCTCGTGACCGGGGTCGCCGTCGTCACGAAGATCCTCGCCGGCTACCTGGGAGCGCGACGCTTCGGCAGGTGGACGGCCTCAACCATCGGCGTGGCCATGGTCCCCCGCGCCGAGGTCGGGCTGATCGTCGCCGCGTTCGGCCTGAACCTCGGGGTCATCTCGCGCGACCTGTACGGCGTGGTGCTCGTGATGACCGTGGTGACCACCTTGCTCACGCCGCCGGTCCTCGGCGCGATGCTCCGACGCCAGCCGATCGAGGCACCGGGCGAGTGACGCGGATCACGGCTCCGGGGGGCGCGGGGGCGTGCTCACCCGGTCCCGCAACTCGTCCAGCTCGAGGCGCCATGCCGGGATCCCGGCGCGGTAGGCGGCCCGCCCGATCACGTGTGCCGCGAGCGGCGCCGTGAGCAGCTGGAACACCAGCGCGAGGCCGAGCTTGACCGCGACGGACGCCCCAGGGAGCAGGACCGCGGTGCCGACGAACACGCAGGCCAGCCCCAGGCTCGCCGCCTTCGTGCCGGCCTGCAGCCTTGCGTACACGTCCGGGAGGCGGAGGACCCCGATCCCGGCGAGAGCCATGAGGGCGGCCCCCACACCGAGCAGGGACTCCCCGAGGACCCTCACGACCCCTCCCGACGCACCAGCCTGGCCAGGGACAGTGTCGCGAGGAACCCCACGATCGTGGCGACCAGGGCGGCCGTGAGGAGCGCGGGCTCGCCCACCACGACCGCGACCACGCAGATGGCGCTCACCGCGCACAGGAGGCAGACGTCGGCCGCGGCCGCGCGGTCTGCGACCGAGGGGCCGCGCATCACCCGACCCAGGCCGGCGAGGAAGCCCACCGCGAGGAGCACGAGGACGACCGTGGGGATCACGCGGCCACCCACCTCAACCGTCGCTCGAGTCGCGCGACGCGGCGACGGACGTCCTCGGGCGTCCGCAGGTGGAGCGCGTGCACGTACAGGGCCCGGGGGTCCTCGTCCACCTCGATCACGAGCGTGCCCGGTGTGAACGAGATCAGGTTCGCGAGGATCGCCACCTCGAGATCCGTCCGCGCGCCTGTAGGCACGCGCACGATGCCGGGCCGGATGGAGTGGGTGGGGGTGAGGACCTCCCAGGCCACGACCGCGTTGGCCTCCACGAGCTCCACGAGGTACAGGACGGCGAACCACGCGAGCCGCCATGGGCGCAGCAGGACCCGGAGGACCCTCATCCCGACACCGCCCGGACGTACGCGCCTGGATCCGCGAGTGCGGCGCCGGCCCGCTCCGCGAGGGCCCAGAGCGTCTCGGCCCCGAGCCCCAGCACCACGCTGAGGGAGGCGGTGAGGAGGCCCGGCGCCACGAGGAGCCTCGCCGGCGTCTGCCGACCCCGCGGGCCGCGCACCGCCCGGCCCCCGAACGAGCCGTTCCAGATCTTCACCATGGACGCAAGCGTGAGGAAGCTCACGACCACCGCGACCCCTCCCATCAGGTACTCCCGGGCATCGAACGCCGCGCGGACGAGGCCGAGCTTGCCCACGAAGCCGGAGAGGGGCGGGACACCCGCGAGCGAAAGCGCCGCGATCGCGAACGCCGTCGACAGGACCGGTCGGCGTCTCGCCAGGCCCGGGGTCCGCCCCAGCTCCCCCGTCCCCTCGAGGCTCTCCACCGCGCCGGCGACCAGGAAGAGCGAGGCCTTCACCACGATGTACTGGACCATGAAGAAGACCCCCGCCGACAACGCCGTCGCGCCCGAGATCCCGAGGGCCATCACGAGGTACCCGATCTGGCTCACCATGTGGAACGAGAGGATCTCCCGCATCGAGTTCCGCCCGACCGCGCCCAGCACCCCGATCACCATGGTGGCACCGGCCACGACGAGCAGCGGGATGCGGATCCCGGACGAGCCTCCGAGGACCACCGAGCCGACGCGGTAGGCCGCGTAGACGCCGACCTTCGTGAGCAGACCCGAGAGCATGGCCGTGACCGCCGGACCGGCCAGCGGATAGCTGCGAGGCAGCCACCCGTGGGCGGGAACGACGGACGCCTTGATCCCCAGGGCCGCCATCACCATCACCCCTGCGACGGCAGCGGTCCCCCGATCCGAGCCGACCCCCGCGAGCTGCGCGAGGTTCACGCTCCCGGCGGCCCCGTACAGCAGCGCGATGGCGGCGAGCAGCGCCGTCGACGCCAACAGGTTCGCGACGACGTACACAACCCCAGCACGGGCCTCCTCCCGCCCGGCGCCGCTCACCACCAGCACGTACGAGGCCGCCAGCCCCACCTCCACGAAGACGAAGAGGTTGAAGAGATCCGCCGTCAGGTATGCGCCGCCGACCCCGGCGGTCAACACCAGCGCCGCCGGATGGAAGAACGGCCGTCGGTCCTCGCCCCGCGCGAACGCGAAGACCGCCGTCGCCCCCACGACGAACCCGCTCACGCACAGCATCAGGGAGGCGAAGGTGTCGCCGGCCAGGGTGATCGCGACCGGAGGCGGCCAGCCGCCCATGCGCGCGACGACCACACCGCCGTCCCGCGTGGCCCAGAGGAGCCAGCCGCCCGCGCCCACGAGCCAGAGGGCGCCAGCCAGCACGAGCGCTCGCGACGATCCGATGCTGCGGCGGAGCGGAACCCCGACCGCCGCGAGGACGAGCGGGACCGCGAAGACGAGCGGCAAGAGACGGCTCACGCGGCCTCCGGATCGTCGTCGCCGGTCTCCGAGGCCGAGCGGAAGGCGAGCGCGAGGAGGAACGCCGTGATCCCGAACGCGATGACGATCGCCGTGAGCACGAAGGCTTGCGGCAGGGGATCCGCCGGCACCCCCCGGGCACCCGCGATCGGTGCGCCGCGTCGGCTGGGGCCGCCCGAGAGCACGAGCAAGACGTTGACCGCGTGCCCCAGCGTGACGAACCCGAGGATCACCCGCACGATCCCGCGCTGCAGCAGCAGGTAGGTTCCTGCCCCCGCGAGGATACCGACGATCAGGGCGCCCGCCATCCGTCTCCCTCCAACGTCTCCAGGAAGATCGCCACGACCGCCACCACGACCACGTACACGCCGAGATCGAAGACGAGGGAGGCCGTGATCTTGAGGTCGCCGACGATCGGCACCCCCAGCCGCCAGACCCGCGAGCCCAGGAAGGCGTCCCCGAGCACGAGGCCGACCAGGCCATAGCCGACCGCGATCAGCATCCCCGCCGCCAGGACCGCCGCGCCCGCGCCGGCTCGAGGGCGGACGGGGCCCGTGCCGGCGAGGCGGCGCAACGCGAGGGCCGCGCCCGCGAGGAGCCCCCCCGCGAAGCCACCTCCGGGCTCGTGGTGACCCCGCAGGAGCAGGAACAGGGAGAGCCCGAGCATCAAGAAACCGAGCGGACGCACGAGGGCGCGAACGATGACCGTGCTCATCGCGGCCGCCTCGCGGCCATCGCCACGGCCGCCGCCCCGAGCCCCGCGACGGCGACCACGGTGATCTCGCCCAGGGTATCGAGGGCCCGGAAGTCCACCAGGATCGTGTTCACCACGTTCCGCCCCCCCGCGACCCGAGGAGCGGCACGGAGGAAGTACGCCCCGGCCTCCGACAGCCCGCGACGCCCCGTGAACGACGACGTCGCGAGCGCGGCGACCGCCCCGACCGCGACCCCGGCGCAGGCCGCCGCCACCCGCCGTCGGCGGGACACGCGCGCGAACCCTGGGGAGAGACGGCGGAGGACCAGCACCATGAGGACGACCGTGAGCGTCTCGACCAGCAGTTGCGTGACGACGAGGTCAGGTCCCCCGAGCGTCCCGAACAGCAGCGCGACCAGGAACCCCAAGGTCCCGCCCGTCGCGATCGCCCCCAGCCGCGTCCGAGCCCGTACCAGGCCGAGCGCGGCGGCGGCGACCGCGAGCACCAGGACCCACTCGAGGGCAGGGGAACCGGGAGCCCGACCGGGCAGCTCCGGCCGCCACCAGATCCACGCGAGGAGGCCGGGGAGGGTGGCGCCCGCGACGATCCAGGCG
>ML214178.1:5769-12569 GCA_004366195.1 Actinomycetota bacterium | reverse complement strand
CCGCGCTCGTGATCGAGGCCGTCCGGATCGTCCCCACCTACTTCGGGGGCACGAGCGGGGTGCGCGAGGCGGCGCGCGCCGCCATGGCCGAGCCGGAGATCCGGATCCGGATCGAGCTCGGCGCCGGCCCCGGCCGCGGCCGAGCGATCGGCTGCGACCTCACCTGCGAGTACGTCCGCATCAACGGGGAGTACACGACGTGAAGACCGAGATCCCACCCCAGGTCCGCGAGCGGACCATCGCCAAGGCCCGCACCCTCGTCGAGGCGCTGCCATTCATGCGCGAGCACTGGGGGCGCGTGGTCGTCGTGAAGTACGGCGGCGCGGCGATGGACCGGACCGGCCTCTCGCGCTCGTTCGCCGAGGACGTGGCGCTCCTGCAGCACGCCGGCATCCACCCCGTGGTGGTGCACGGCGGCGGACCCCAGGTGACGGAGCTCGCCGGGCGCCTCGGGATCGAGACCGCCTTCGTCGACGGCCATCGCGTGACCGACGAGGCCACCCTGGAGATCGCGACGATGGTGCTCGCCGGCAAGCTCAACACGGAGATCGTCGGCACGCTCGTCGCCGGCGACGTCCCCGCCGTCGGGCTCTCCGGCGTGGACGGCGGCATGATCGAGGTCTCGCGCCAGACCGAGCCGGACCTCGGGTTCGTCGGCCGCGTGGAGCGCGTGAACGTGGAGGTGCTCCAGACCCTGATCGAGGCCGGCTTCGTGCCGGTCGTCGCCTCCATCGCAGCCGACCCGAGCGGGCACCCGTACAACGTCAACGCCGACGTCGTGGCGGCCGAGCTCGCCATCGCGCTCGAGGCCGAGAAGCTCGTCTACATGAACGACGTGCCGGGGGTCATGGGCCCCGGCGGCGATCTCCTGTCCGAGCTGGGGGTCCGGGACGTGCTGGACCTGCTCGCGCACCCCACCGCGGTCGGCGGCGGGATGGTGCCGAAGCTCGAGAGCGCCGTGCGGGCGCTCCGGGCCGGCGTCGGCCGGGTCCACCTGCTCGACGCCCGCGTCGAGCACAGCCTGGTCCTCGAGCTGTTCACGCCGGAGGGGATCGGCACGATGATCACGCCGGACGTCCCGCCCCAGGGGGCCGCCGGCGAGGCGAGCGGGGAGGCCGAGCCGTGAGGCGAGGGGCGGGGGCGGCGCTGAAGGCCAAGCGCCAGCGGACGATCCTCTCGCTCGTCGCTCGAGAGCGCCTGTCGAGCCAGGACCAGATCCGGGACCGGCTGGCGGCGCTCGGCCTGCCGACCACGCAGTCCACGATCAGCCGGGACATCGAGGAGCTCGGCCTGGCGCGGGTCCACGACCACGAGGGGGTTCGGTACGTCGTCCCCGGCGAGACCCCGAGCGGGGTCGCGGCGGCCCTGCTGCGCCACGCGCTCCAGGAGTTCGCCCTGGCCTTCGTGCGCGGCGCCGGCGAGCTCCTGCTCGTCCGGACCCCGCCGGGGGCGGCGGCCGCCCTGGGTGAGGCCATCGACCGCTCGGCCCTGGAGCCGGTGGCGGGGACGATCGCCGGCGACAACACCGTCCTCGTGGTGCCCCGCGAGGGTCGGACCGCGCGCGCGGTGGAGCGCGCGCTCAGGACGATCATGGAGGAGGGGTAGATGGCGCGCGCGGTGCTCGCGTACTCGGGCGGCCTCGACACCTCGGTCGCGATCCACTGGCTGCTGGAGCGCGGGTACGAGGTCGTCGCGGTCGCCGTGGACGTCGGTCAGCGGGAGGACTTCGAGGAGGTGGTCCGCCGGGGGACGGCGGCCGGGGCGGCCGAGGTCCGCGTGGTGGACGCCGTGGATCGCTTCGCCGACGGGTTCCTGGCGCGCGCGATCAAGGCGAACGGGCTCTACGAGGGGAAGTACCCGATGGTCAGCGCCCTGGCCCGCCCCCTCATCGCCGACGAGGTGGTGCGGGTGGCGCGCGAGGTCGGCGCCGAGGTCGTCGCCCACGGCTGCACCGGCAAGGGCAACGACCAGGTGCGCTTCGAGGTCGCCTTCCGCGTGCTGGCGCCGGAGCTCCGGGTCCTCGCGCCGATCCGGGACGACGCGATCCCCCGTGAGAAGGCGGTGGCCCTCGCCGCCGAGTGGGGGATCCCGCTCGCCGCCGTGGCGAGCTCCTACTCGATCGACGAGAACCTGTGGGGGCGGACGATCGAGTGCGGGCCGCTCGAGGACCCCTGGGTGGCGCCGCCGGAGGACGCCTTCGTCCGGACGGCGCCGCCGGAGGCCCGGCCGAGCGAGCCGACGGAGGCGAGGGTCGCGTTCGAGCGCGGGGTGCCCGTGGCGCTCGACGGCGTGGCCCTCCCCCTGGCGGAGCTGATCCGGCGGATCGAGGAGCTCGCGGGGCGGTACGGCTTCGGGCGGGTGGACATGATCGAGAACCGGCGGGTCGGCATCAAATCCCGCGAGCTCTACGAGGTGCCGGGGGCCCTCGCGCTCATCACGGCCCACCGGGCGCTCGAGGATCTCACGCTCGAGCGCGAGGTGGCGCACTTCAAGCCGGGCGTCGAGCAGCGGTGGGCGGAGCTCGTCTACGACGGGCTGTGGTTCAGCCCGCTCCGCCTCGCCCTCGACGCCTTCGTGGACGCCACCCAGGAGCACGTGACGGGCGAGGTGCGCCTGGCCTTCTCGCCGGGGTCCTGCACCGTGGTCGGGCGCCGCTCCGAGCGCTCCCTCTACGACCTCTCGCTCGCCACGTACGGGTCGGGGGACGCCTTCGACCAGTCCGACGCCCGGGGGTTCGTGCGCCTGTGGGGGCTGCCGCTCTCGGTGTGGTCGGCGAAGCAGGGGGCCCCGGGCTCGTGAGCCCCGGGGGACCTGCCGGGCAAGGGGACGCGCCGCTCTGGGCGGGGCGGTTCTCGGAGCCCCCGGCGCCCGAGGCGGCGGCCCTCGGCCGCAGCCTCGGCTTCGACGTGCGCCTCGCGGCGCAGGACGTTCGGGCCGGGATCGCCCACGTCCACGCGCTCGCGCGGGCCGGCCTGCTCCGTTCCGACGAGGCCGAGCGGCTGGTGCGCGCCCTGGAGGAGGTCGGCGCCGAGATCGCCTCGGGCGCCTTCGCCTTCCACCCCGCCGACGAGGACGTGCACTCGGCGATCGAGCGCGCCGTGACGGAGCGCCTGGGGGAGCTCGGGGCGCGCCTGCACGCCGGGCGGTCGCGGAACGACCTGGTGATGACGGACCTGCGCCTGTGGGCCCTGGAGGCTGCGGGACGGCTCGGCGACGGCCTCCGGCGGCTGATCCGGGCCCTCCTGAGCCACGCCCGCGAGCACGCGGGGACGGTGATGCCGGGGACGACGCACGGGAGGCTGGCGCAGCCGGTCACCCTGGGCCATGCGCTCTGCGCCCACGCCTGGGCCCTCGCCCGGGACCTCGAGCGCCTCCACGACTGGCGGCGGCGGGCCGACGTCTCGCCCCTCGGGGCTGGGGCCCTCGCCACCTCCACCCTCGGCCTCGATCCCGAGGCCACGGCGGCCGAGCTCGGGTTCGCCGGCTCCTTCCCCAACTCCCTCGACGCCGTCTCCGACCGGGACGTGGTCCAGGAGCTGCTCGCGGCCCTGGCCATCGCGGCCACCCACGCCTCGCGTTTGGCCGCCGACCTGATCCGCTGGAGCGACGAGGCCCTCGGCTTCGCCAGCGTCGCCGATGCCTACTCGACCGGGTCCAGCATGATGCCGCAGAAGCGGAACCCCGACGTGGCCGAGCTCGCCCGGGCCAAGGCCGGCCGCGTCCTCGGCGACCTCGTGGCGGTCACCACCGCCCTCCACGGCTTGCCCCTCGGCTACCACCGCGACCTGCAGGAGGACAAGGAGGCCCTCTTCGACGCGGTCTACACGGTGGAGGCCGTCCTCGCCGCCCTCGCGGGGTGCGTGGACACCGTCCGGTTCCACCCGGAGGCGATGCGGCGGGCGGCCGGAGCGCCGGCCCTCTACGCCACCGACGTCGCCGAGGCGCTGGTGGCGAGGGGCATGCCCTTCCGCGAGGCCCATCGGCGCGTGGGCGAGCTCCTGCGGCGCCTCGAGGCGGAGGGCCGCACCCTGGCGGACCTCACCGACGCCGAGTGGGCCGAGCTCGGTCTGCCGGGCGGCGCCGCCCTCCTCGACCCCGACCGGGCCGTCCGCGCCCGCGGCGGCCCCGGCGGCCCGGCCCCCGAGCGCGTGCTCGAGCAGGTCGCCGCCCTGGAGGGCCTGCTCGCCGAGGGCTGAGGGGGCGCGGGTCGGCCGGAGCGGGTAGCCTGTCGCGCACCCGAGCACCGAAGGAGGTCCGTCCGTGTCGTACGACCCGAGCATCCGCGTCATCAAGGCGTCCGAGCACGACGCTCTGCCGTGGGAGCGGATCCCGGCGCCCGAGGGCGACCCGAATCCCCCCGAGGACGAGGTCGTGGCCTTCCGCTCCGGCGACGAGCGGTTCAGCTTCGGCCTGTGGCGCCGGGACGCGGAGACCGGCCCGATGGACCTGCCGTACCACGAGATCGCGGTGATCATCGAGGGCGAGGTGGAGATCACCGAGGAGGACGGCACCGTCCACCGGATCGGCCCCGGCGACGTGCTCATCACCCCCAAGGGCTCCAAGGCGACCTGGCGCGCCCTCTCCCCGGTGAAGAAGTTCTGGACGATCTACAAGGAGGCCTGAGCCTCCGTGGCGTCCCTGTGCGAGGCTCGCTTCGCGAGCGCCCTCGTCGTCTTCGCCCACCCCGACGACGCCGAGTTCATGTGCGGCGGGACCGTCGCGCGGTGGGCCCGGGAGGGCACGGCCGTCCACTACTGCGTGCTGACCGACGGCTCGGCGGGCTCGAACGACCCCGGCGTGACCCGGGAGGAGCTCGCCCGGATCCGGGAGCGCGAGCAGCGCGCGGCGGCGGCCGTGCTCGGCGTCCGCGAGGTCACGTTCCTCGGGTTCCCGGACGGCGCGCTCGAGGTCAACCTGGACACGCGCCGGGCGCTCACCCGGGTCGTGCGTCGGGTCCGGCCGGAGGTGATCGTGGCGCCGGACCCCTCGCGCCTGTGGTCCTCGAGCGGCTACATCAACCACTGGGACCACAAGCAGGCCGGCACGCTCGCCCTCTGCGCCGTGATGCCGGACGCCCCGACGCGCCTGCAGTTCCCCGAGCTGCTGGCGGAGGGGCTCGAGCCGTACGAGGTCCCGAACCTGTGGCTCGCGGCCGAGGAGCCCGACGCGTTCGTCGACGTCACCGAGACGCTGGAGCTCAAGCTCGCCGCCCTGGCCGAGCACCGCTCGCAGGGCACGGAGGCGGCCTTCGACTGGGTCCGGGAGCGGGCGGCGCGCTGGGGGGAACGGGTCGGGTGCCGCTACGCCGAGGCGTTCAGAGCCTTCCGTTTGGTGGATGATTGAGGGTGAGATGAACGATCCGCTGGAGCCCGAGGACCGGGACGAGGAGGAGGAGGAGGAGCGGTTCGGGCCGCTCGACCCCGACGAGGCGGAGGACGTGCGGGCCGACCTCGAGGATCTGCGGGGGATGCGCGCCATCTTCCAGCCCCAGGGCGTGAAGGGCGTGGCCATCGCCTGCCCCGACTGCGGGGAGAACCACTTCTACGGCCTGCCCCGACTGCGGGGAGAACCACTTCTACGAGTGGGACCTCCTGCGCGAGAACCTCGAGCACATGCTGGAGACCGGCGAGCCGCGGATGCACGAGCCGGCCTTCGAGGTCCGCGAGGAGGAGTACATCCAATGGGACTACGGGAAGGGGTACCTCGACGCCCTCCTCGACCACGGCCTCGACCCCGAGCGCGGGATCGAGGTCACCCGCTGCCCCTGGTGCGAGACGCCCTGCGAGGAGCACTTCCGCTTCTGCCCGGCCTGCGGGCGGTCCCTCGCCGCGCTGCGGCTCTACCGGGAGCTCATCGAGCGCGGCATGGACGACCGCGAGGCGCGGGCGCTCCTCGTCCGCGCGGGGTTCGAGCCCTTCGCGTAGGTCGTCTCACGATCGCGCTTCGACGCTCGTCGGGCCGCAGGCTTCGACCAGGGTCCGGTACAGCGCGGCCGCGTAGCCCTCGAGGTTCAGGGCCAGGGCCGCTCGGGCCGAGGCCGGGTCGAGGTCGGGCGGGAGCCCGCGCACGATCTCGCCGAACCGGCCGTTCGCGTACCCGATCGGTCCGAGATCGAGGCCCCGAGGGGCGACGGCCTGCATCCGCCGGTAGGCGCGGTCGAGGCGGGGGACGGCCGCTGCGTACCGCGCCGCGGTCGGCTCCATCCACGAGCGCACCTCCCGCACGAGGTCGTCGAGGGCAAGCAGGCGCCGGCAGAACGCGGTCGAGCCGCTCGGCGTGCGTTCCCCGCGCGCTCCCGCGGGCGCGGTCGCGTCGGGCCGGTCGCACGCGGCGGCGGACGCGAGGAGCGCGAGGAGCGCGGCGGCCGCGACGAGGTGCCTCACCCCAACCCCCGCGGCCGCTCCAGCACGCAGTCCTCCGGGGCCTTGTCCTCGCGCAGCCCCTTGAAGCTCGGCCCGCGCATCTTCCCCGCGCCGGTGATCTCCAGGTACTCGACCTCGCAGACCAGGCGCGGCTCCACGAACGTCGCCCCCTTCGCGCCCCGGAGCTCCTCGATCGCCGGCTCGGGTCGCTCCAGCGGCCGGAGCGCCGCGAGCAGCCGCTCGAGCGCGGCCTCGGTGAAGCCCGTCCCCACCTGACCCACCCACCGCAGGCGCCCGTCGTCGTACGCTCCGATCAGCAGGGCCCCGAACGAGCCCGCGCGGCCGCCCCGACCCGGCGTGTACCCCAGGATCACGCAGTCCTGGGTCCGGGTGAGCTTGATCTTCCGCCAGTCGGGGGAGCGCTTGCCCGGCAGGAAC
>ML214178.1:0-5759 GCA_004366195.1 Actinomycetota bacterium | reverse complement strand
GCTTGGCGACCACGCCCTCCAGCCCGAGCTCCCTCGCGCGCTCGGTGAACGCCACCCCCTCGCCCCGGACGTGGGCCACGACCTGGAGCCGGTGGTCGGGCTCGACGATGGCCTCGAGCAGCTCCCGGCGCTCCTCGAGCGCGAGCTCGGTGGTCCGGCGTCCGTCCAGCCAGAGGAGGTCGAAGACCACGAGCGCGACCGGCGAGGTCTTCGCCGCCCGGGCGATCTCGCGCTCGTTCGTGAGGTTCATCCGCTGCTGCAGGAGCTCGAACGAGGGCCGGCCCTCCTCGTCGAGGCACACGATCTCGCCGTCCAGGACGGCGTTGACCTGGTTGACGAGCTCGTGGATCTGCCGCAGCTCGGGGTAGCGCTCGGTGACCTCGCGGCCGGTGCGGCTCGCGATCCGCGTGGCGTCGGTCGCCATCGTCACGATGGCGCGCATCCCGTCGAGCTTGGGCTCGAACCACCACCCCGGGTCGTCGAAGGGCTCGAAGCCGCCCTCGGCGAGCATCGGCGAGAAGGCGGGAGGCGAGGCGACGAGGGGGGCCGTCTGGCGCGAGGCGAGGAAGATCAGCCAGTCGGTCCGGGTCTTCACCAGGTGGTACTCGAGCCCGGGGTACCGCCGGCCGTGGAGCCGGAACGTGACCTTGGTGTCGGTCCACTCGAGCGGCTCGTACCACCCGTCGTCGAAGATCCGGACCTCGCCGGCGCCGTAGTGCCCCTCGGGGATCGTGCCCTCGAACGACGCGTACTCGAGGGGGTGGTCCTCGGTGCGCACGGCGAGGCGCTTGTCGCCGGGCTGCGTCGGCAGCCCGCGCGGCACCGCCCACGAGGGGAGCGCCCCGTCGCGCTCCAGGCGCAGGTCGTAGTGGAGACGCGTCGCCCGGTGCTTGTGGATCACGAAGGCGTTCCCCGCGCCCGGTCGCTCGGGGCGCTCGCCCGGCACGGGCTCCGGCGTGCCACCGGGGCCGAAGGTCCGCTTGCGCAGGTACTCGGCGAGATCGGGGTCGCGGGAGGCCGCGATCACCTCTTGGCTCGAGCGACCTTCCGGGACCTCGCGCTCGGCGGGCAGCCCGAGGACCTCGAGGGCCGGGCCGAGATCCTGGGGCGCCGTTCGGACCGGCTCGAACAGGTCGCCGAGGCGCGCGAAGCGCTCCCACACCGTCTCGATCGTGAAGTCGCTCGGGCGCACGCCGGCCTCGACCTCCTCCCAGGTGAGGGGGGTGGAGACGGTCGCGCCGGGCTCGGGGCGGAGCGAGTAGACCGAGGCGATGTTGGCGCCGGCCCGGTTCATGGTGTGGTCGATGAACACCTTGCCGGTGCGTCGCTCGATCCGCCAGGCCATCGTCACGTGCCCGGGGTCGGCGCGGGCGATCAGGCGCCCGACCTTGCCCACGAGGTCTCGCACCTGCCGGTATGAGTAGCCGGGCACGATCGGGACGAAGACCTGCACGCCGGTCGCGCCCGAGGTCTTGGGGTACGAGGCGAGGCCGAGCGCGTCGAGGGCGGCGCGCACGTGGAGCGCCACCCGGAGCACCTGCTCGAAGCTCGCCTCCATGGGGTCGAGGTCGAAGAACAGGTAGTCGGGGGTCTCGATCGACCCGCAGCGGGAGTGCAGGGGGTGCATCTCGATGCAGCCGAGGTTCGCCACGTACAGGAGCGCGGGCAGGTCGTTGGCCATGAGGTAGCCGATCACCCCCTCCCGGCTGTCCTCGCTCGGCACCGGGCAGCGCGCCACCCAGTCCGGCGTGTGGGCAGGCGCGGTCTTCTCGTAGAAGTGCGGGCCCGCGATGCCGTCGGGCATCCGCTTCATCGTGAGCGGCCGGTCGCGGAGGTGCGGCAGGATCAGCTCGGCGACGTTGAGGTAGTAGGCGAGGACGTCGCCCTTCGTGTAGCCCTCCTCCGGCCAGAACACCTTGTCCAGGTTGGAGAGGCGGAGCTCGCGCCCCTCGAGCTCGACCCACCACGCGTCGCCGCGGCGCTCGGCCGTGAGCGGTCGTGGGAACCAGGGGCCGTGGACGGGGCGTACCATCCCACGACCATCGTAGAGGTCGGGAGGCTCAGGGCTCGACGAGCTTGAGGCCTCGGAAGTAGGTGCGGTAGGAGCCGCGATCCCGCGTGAGGAGCCGATCGGCGCGGAGCTTCGCATGCGCGCCGATCAGGAAGTCGGGCACGAGGCGTTCCCTGCGTCCCCCGGCGCGGCGGTAGGCGCGCCAGGCGGCGCCTGCGGCGAGCGCCGAGGCCGGCCCGTGCTCGGGATCGGGGAGGAACACGTCGAGCAGGACGCTGGTGTCGACCGCCGCGATCACGTGGATCCCCACTCGTCGCTGAAGGAGGGGACCTCACCGGCGGATCCCGAGCCGATCCCGGACCGGCTTCCGGTGCCCCGCGCTCGGATCGGATCGCGGCCCCGATCCCCGCCCAGCAGCCTCAGGACCGCCCCGGCCATTCGGTCTGCGGATAGACTTCCTTGCGTCCCGTGTGTGGGGCACGGGCTTCCCCAAGGAGGCGCACATGCCACCCAGGGCGATGTGGAAGGGCGCCATCTCGTTCGGTCTCGTCACCATCCCCGTGGCCGTGTACCCGGCGACGGAGGAGAAGAGCCTGCGGTTCCACCAGCTCCACGACGCCGACCACGGCAGGATCCGCTACAAGCGGGTGTGCTCCATCGACGGCGAGGAGGTGGAGTACGACCACATCGTGAAGGGGTACGAGATCGAGAAGGACCGTTACGTCGTGCTCACCGACGAGGACCTGGAGAAGGCGCCCGTCCGGTCCTCGCGCGCCATCGACATCCAGCAGTTCGTGGAGCTCTCCGAGATCGACCCCATCCTCTACAAGAAGTCCTATTACCTGGTGCCGGAGGAGACGGGCGCGAAGGCCTACGCGCTGCTGCGTCGCGCCCTCGCCGAGGAGGACAGGGTCGGCATCGCCAAGGTCTCCTTCCGGGACAAGGAGCACCTGGCCGCGCTCCGGTTCAAGGGAGACGTCCTCGTGCTGGAGACCATGTACTGGCCCGACGAGATCCGCGAGCCGGCCTTCGACACGCTCGGGCGGGACGAGGACGTGCGGCCGAACGAGGTCGCCATGGCCAAGCAGCTCATCGAGAGCCTCACCGAGCCGTGGGACCCCACCCGCTACCGCGACGAGTACCGGGAGGCCCTCCTCGAGCTGGTGGAGAAGAAGCTCGCCGGCGAGCCGGTCGAGGTCCCGGAGGAGGCGCCGGCCGCGAGGATCGTGGACCTCATGGCGGCGCTCAGGGCCTCGGTGGAGGCGGCGAAGGCCCGCACGGGCGAGGAGGCTCCGGCCCCGGCTCGCCCGAAGCGAGCGGCGAAGCGGACCGCGGCCTCGGCGGCGCACGCGACGCGCAAGCCGGCGGCGCGGAAGACGGGCGCTCGTAAGGCCGCGACCGTGAAGGCGCCGGCGGCGAAGAAAGCCGTGGCGCCGCGGAAGAAGGCCGTCGGCGAGTAGGCCCGGCCTCGGGCTACGCTTGGGTCGGGAGGGACGGGCGTGAAGCTGGTCGTGGCGGTGCTCAAACCCCACAAGCTCGAGGAGGTCAAGGAGGCGCTGCGCGAGCTCGGCGTCGCCGGCCTCACGATGACCGAGGTCGAGGGGTTCGGGCGTCAGCGCGGCCACACCGAGGTCTACCGGGGCGCCGAGTACCAGGTCGACTTCGTCCCGAAGGTCAAGGTCGAGGTCCTCTGCGAGGACGAGCGCGCGCCGGAGATCGTGGAGGCCATCGAGAAGGCCGCCCGCACCGGGCGCATCGGCGACGGGAAGATCTGGGTCCTCACGGCCGAGGAGGTCGTGCGGATCCGCACGGGGGAGCGGGGCCCCGACGCCCTCTGAGGTGGAGCCCGAGCGCCCGGCGCCGGTCGCCCGCCTGCTCCGGGAGCGCGCCGCGCTGGACCGCGCCTACTCGCCCGGGCACCACGGACGGTGGTCCGCGTCCCGGCGCGCGGCGATCGTGGACGCCTGTCTGCGCGAGCTCTTCGCGGCCGCCGAGCCCCCGGCGGGGGTCGTCCTCGTCGCCCTGGGGGGCTACGGGCGCTCGGAGCTCGCGCCGTGCTCGGACGTGGACCTGCTGCTCCTCCACGAGGGGCGCGAGCCGGAGGCCGTGGCGCGGGTGGCCGAGCGGCTCCTCTATCCGCTCTGGGACGCGGGGCTGCGGCTGGGGCATGCGGTGCGGACGCCGGACGAGTGCCTGGCGCTCGCGGCCGAGCGCCTGGACGCCGCGACGGCCATGCTCGACGGGCGGGCCCTGGCGGGGGACGTCGAGCGCTGGGAGCGGACCCACGCGGCGCTCCGGTCGCGGCTCGCGGCCGGGACCGACTCCTTCGCCGAGCGCCTCCTCGCCGACGCCGAGGCTCGGGCGGAGCGCTTCGGCCACGTCGGGCACCTGCTCGAGCCGGACCTGAAGGAGGGCGCCGGCGGGCTGCGGGACGTCCACGCCCTCGGCTGGCTCGCCGCCGTCCTCGGGGGTGAGCGCGACCTCGGGGTGCTGCGCGCCCGCGGGCTGCTCCGCGCCGCCGAGGCCGCCGCCCTGGAGGCCGCCCACGAGCTCCTGCTGCGGGTCCGGAGCGCGCTGCACCTGGAGACCGGCCGGGCCGCCGACCGGCTCCACCTGGAGCAGCAGCCGCAGGTCGCGCGGTGGCTCGGCTTCGCCGACGAGCCCGATCTCCCGGCGGTGGACGCGTTGATGCGTCGCGTGTTCGAGCACGCCCGCCAGGTCGAGCACGTGCACCGCTCGGTCCTCTCGCGGCTCCTGCGCGGCGGCGTGACGCCGAGGATCGAGCCGAGCTCCGAGGGCGTGCTGCGCGCCCTCGTCGAGGTGGCCCGGGTGGACGGCGTGCCCTCGGCCGAGACGCTCGACGCGATCGAGGCCGCCGACGTGCCGGAGGGGGTCGAGTGGACCGAGGGGGTGCGGGAGGCGTTCCTCGGGCTCCTCGCCGAAGGGGAGGCCGGCGTCCGGATGCTCGAGGTCCTCGACCGTTCGGACCTCCTCACCCGGTACGTGCCGGAGTGGCGCCTGGTCCGGTGCCGCCCGCAGCGGGACCCGTACCACCGCTACCCGGTGGACGTGCACCTGCTGCGTGCGGTCGCCGAGACCGTCCGCCTCCTCGAGGATCCCGGCGAGGACCCCGTGGCGGCCGAGGCCGTGGCGGCTGTGGGCGCCGAGGCGCGGCCGGGGCTCCTCCTCGGCGCGCTCCTCCACGACATCGGCAAGGTGGGGCGAGGGGGGCACGTCGCGGTGGGGCGGGAGCTCGCCGAGGGGATCCTCACTCGGATGGGGGTGCCCGCGCAGGTCGGGGAGCTCGCGCGGTTCCTCGTCGCCGAGCACCTGCTCCTCTCCGACACCGCGACCCGGCGGGATCTGGGGGACGAGGACCTCCTGCTCGGGGTGGCCGCGCGGGTGGGCTCACCGGAGCGCCTGGCCGCCCTGTACCTCCTCACGGCGGCCGACGCGGCGGCGACGGGTCCTGCGGCCTGGACGCCGTGGCGGGCGGCGCTCGTGCGCGAGCTCCTCGCCAAGGTCCAGCGGGCCCTGGAGCGTGGGGAGGCGGGGCCGGAGACGGCCAGGGTCCTGGCCGAGCGCGAGGCCGCCGTCCGGGCGCTCCTCGTGAACCTGCCGTCGGCCGAGCTCGAGCGCTTCCTCGCGCGGCTCCCCCGGCGGTACCTCCTCGCCGTCCCGCCGGGGCGGGTGGCCGAGCACCACCGGCTGCTCGCCTCCCCGCTCGGCGCGGCCGAGGTGCGCACGC
>SIRV01000098.1 GCA_004366195.1 Actinomycetota bacterium | reverse complement strand
CGGCCCCTCGGGAAGCGTGTGGGGCAGCAGGGGGGTCGCGATGCGGGAGGCGATCGTCGAGGCGGCGAGCCACATCGCCGCGGCGCCGACGACGACCGGCCCCTTCCCGAGCAGGTCGGCCGCCCAGCCCCCGGCGAAGACACCGGCGAGGAGCGCGACGGTCCCGCCGACGATCGAGACGGAGTTGGCGACGAGGAGGTCCTCGGTGGGGACGAGCCGCGGCACCACCGCCACCGCGGTGGCGAGGTAGAAGCGGTTCACGGAGAGGACCCACAGCACGCCGAGGTAGAAGGCGAGCGCCTGACGCGAGGGGTCCAGCAGCGCGACGAGCGCCGGCGCCGCGCGCAGCCAGGGCGCGACGACGAGGATCCGCCGGCGCGACCAGCGGTCGATGAACACGCCGGTGAAGGGGCCGAGGACGGAGAACGGGACGGTGACGAGGGCCGTCGCGAGGGCGAACCCCGCGATCGTGCTCTGGCGCTCGGGGTCGAAGACGACCGAGGCGACGAGGGCGGCCTGGA
The DNA here is from genome assembly GCA_004366195.1 of Actinomycetota bacterium. Taxonomy (GTDB): domain Bacteria; phylum Actinomycetota; class UBA4738; order UBA4738; family HRBIN12; genus HRBIN12. The sequence continues at coordinate 6,939 of SIRV01000098.1, read as the reverse complement.
ACAGGCCGTCGGCCGACTGCGAGACGAGCCGGACGGCGAACAGGCGGCGGAAGTCCCGGCTCGCGAGAGCCTCGCGGGCGCGCTCGAGCGTGGGTCGCACGGATGCGAGCGTACCGGGGCGGCGGCGGGTCAGCCTGAAGCGGGCGAGGCGAGCGGCAGCCGCAGGTCGACCTCGGTGCCGGCGCCGGGGGAGCTCGTGATGTGCACGGAGCCGCGCTCGAGCTCGGCCCGCTGCCGCATCGTGCGGATGCCGAGGCCCGCGTGAGTCACGTCGGGCTCGAACCCGCGCCCATCGTCGCGGATGAGGACGCGCAGCTCCTCGCCGACGGTCTCCAACCGGACGAGGACGTTCCGCGCCTCGGCGTGCTCGAGGACGTTGCCGAGCGCCTCCTGGACGACGCGATAGGCGACGATCCTCGCGCTCGGCGCCGGTCGCCGCGTGGTCCGATCCTCGACGGTGACCCGCACGCCGCGCCCGGCGAAGAGGTGACCGGCGAGATCGCCCACGGCCTGCGCGAGCCCGATGCGATCGATCGAGGGCGGGTGGAGCTGGAACGTGAGACCGCGCAGGCGCGCGAGGGTCTCGCGGAGGGCGCGCTCGACGCGGCCGATCCGGCCCCGACCGTCCTGCGACCCCCCGTCGTCCTCGAGGAGCTGGAGCTGGAGGAGCGCGGCGGTGAGCGACTGGAGGACGTCATCGTGCAGGTCGGCGGCGACCCGCTGGCGTTCCTCCTCGCGGTCGGTCACGAGCTCGGACAGGAGGCGTCGACGCTCCTCCTCGGCCTCGAACCGTTCGGTCACGTCGCGGACGCTCGCGACGAGGATCTCCTCGCCATCGATCTCGACGATCCGGGCGCGCACCTCGCCGTAGCGGATCGCGCCGTCCCGGCGGGCGGCGCGGACGAGGACGGCCGCGGGCGCGCCCACGGCGCGCGCCCGCTCCAGCATCGCCCGTCGCTCCGCCGCGTCGGGCCACATGCCGAGATCGAGCGCGCTGCGTCCGAGCACCTCCTCGCGGGCGAAGCCGACGATCGCGCACCACGCTTCGTTCGCGTCGAGGATGGTGCCGTCCGCGACGCGGGAGATCACGATGCCCTCCGCGCTCTCCTCGAACACCACGCGCCACAGGGCCTCGAGGGGCAGGCCGTCGTCGGGCGTCACGTCATCGGTGTGGACGTCGGTCGGGCCGACGCCATCGGTGGGCCCCCGCACCTCGTCGCGGGTGGGATCCCAGGGCCCCGGGGTCGGGGTTCCCGCGGCGGGATCCGAGGGGTCGGCCATGGGGCGGACGGTCAAGGCATGCCGGGGGCGTCGAGGTCCCAGAGTGCGACGGCGAGCTCGTCCAGGGACGCGAAGCCCGCGAGGGCGTGGCGCTCGGCGAGGGGCCGGATCATGTCGTGGTCGTGGACGAGGGTGAACGCCATCATCCTCCGGGCCCAGTCGCGACCGGGCTCGTCCCAGTCGTAGCCGTCGAGGAAGGCGCGGAGCAGGCGCTTGTCGGCGCCGAGCGTCTGGACGTGGACGGCGACCAGGTCGTAGTGGGGATCCCCCTCGGCGGCCTCGTTCAGATCCACGATCCCCGTCGGCGTGAGGGCGCCTGGCTGTCCCTCCACGAAGACGTTCCCGTCGTGGAGGTCCCCGTGGAGGAGGGCGGGTCGGACGCGCTCCGGGTCGATCAGGTCGCGCGCTCGCCAGACGTAGTCGCGGACCTGCTCGAGCAGGTGCGGCGGGAGCGAGGCCCACACCGCGTGGTCGCGGTGGCACCGCTGCCGTCGGGTCTGGATCAGGTCGGCGTAGATCTCGAAGGACAGGCGCTCCCCGTCGCGGATCGGCACCTCGTGGAGCCGTCGCAGCGTCGCGCCGAGCCACCGGGCGACCCGCTCGCGGTCGGCCGGTGTCGCGGCGGGGCCGATCTCGCGGAGCGAGCGCCCGCGCATCGCCGTCATCACGAGGAACGGCCAGCGCCACCCCTCGTCGTAGAGCGCTCCCTCGGCCAGGAGCTCGGGGATCGGCAGATCGGCGGCGGCGAGGAGGCGGTAGGCCTCGCGCTCGGTCTGGAAGCAGTCCTCGCCGAACCACTCCTCGTAGTGGAGCTTCACGAGGTAGGCGTCCCCGACGAGGGCCGCCACGTGGGTCGTGGGCACGTGCGTGCGGACCTCGCCCTCGTCGGGCAGGCCGGCCAGGCGGAGCGCGGCCCGCGCGTACGGCTCCCAGAACGCGGCGTCTGCGAGGGACCGCTCGTAGGCGTCGTCGTCGGCGAAGCGGGGTGGCGCGGGCACGCTCACGAGCGGCGCTGCTCCGGGATGCCGACGGGGCCGCGGCGCGCTCGCCCCGGCCCGCTCGCGACCGACGGGCTCACGTCCGCTGGACGTCGAAGAACGACGTCCAGTCGGCGGCCCGGCTGTCCCCGTTGCCGAGGATGAACTCCTCCACCATCTCCCGCGCGGCCTCGTCGCTGAACTGGACCGGCGGCGACTTCATGAAGTAGGCGCTCGGCCCGATCAGCGGGCCCGCCTGTCCGCGGTCGAGCGCGAGCTTGGCGCAGCGGATCGCGTCGATCACGATCCCCGCGGAGTTCGGGCTGTCCCACACCTCCAGCTTCAGCTCGATGGTGAGGGGCACGCCACCGAACGCCTCGCCCTCCAAGCGGATCTGCGCCCACTTGCGGTCCTCGAGCCACGGGACGTGGTCGGAGGGTCCGATGTGGATGTCGTGGGGGTCGAGCTCCCGCCGCAGCTGGCTCTGGACGGAGCGCGTCTTCGAGATCTTCTTCGAGGTCAGGCGCTCGCGCTCCAGCATGTTCATGAAATCCATGTTGCCGCCGAAGTTCAGCTGGTAGGTCCGCTTGAGCTTCACCCCGCGGTCCTCGAAGAGCTTCGTCAGGACGCGGTGCGTGATCGTCGCGCCGACCTGGCTCTTGATGTCGTCGCCGATGATCGGCAGCCCCGCGTCCACGAAGCGCTTCGCCCACTCCCGGTCGCTCGCGATGAACACCGGCAGGCAGTTCACGAAGGCGCAGCGCGCGTCGATCGCCGCTTGGGCGTAGTGGCGAGCGGCCTGCTCGGACCCGACCGGCAGGTACGAGACCACCACGTCCGCCTCGGCCTCGCGCAGCGCCCGCGCCACGTCGACCTCGGGCTCCGTGGACTCCTCGATGACCTCGCGGTAGTACTTGCCCAGGCCGTCGAGGGTGGGGCCGCGCTGCACGATCACCCCGGTCGGCGGCACGTCGGCGAAGCGGATCGTGTTGTTCGGCTCGGTGAAGATCGCCTCGGCGACGTCCTTGCCGACCTTCTTCGCGTCCACGTCGAACGCGGCGACGATCTCGACGTCGCGGATGTGGTAGCCGCCGAGGTCCACGTGCATCAGGCCCGGCACGGTGTCCTCGGGCTGCGCGTCCTTGTAGTACTCGAGGCCCTGCACGAGCGACGAGGCGCAGTTGCCGACGCCGACGATCGCGAGACGGACCTTGCTCATGGTGTGTGCTCCTTTCTGCGCAGCGAGCGGCCGTCGCCACGCTTGGCGGCGCGCGCCGTCCGCTCGGAGACGCTCTTGCGCTCGGCCGCGAGGAGACCGTTCAGCCACGCGATGTCCTGCTCGGTCGTCTCCCGGCCGTGCTGCATCAGGGAGAGGGTGTACGTGTCGAACCGCTCGCGGGTGGCCGCGAGCGAGGCCTGGATGGACGACAGGCGCTCCTCGAGGTGGGCGCGCCGCCGCTCCAGCAGGCGGATCCGGGCGTCCGGCGCGAGGTACCGGAAGAACGCGAGCCTCACCCGGAACCGGGTGTCTTCCGTGGTGGAGTCGTGACCGGTCTCCTCCAACAGGCGCAGGAACATGGCCTCGCCGGTCGGCGTGATCCGATAGACGTTCTTGCGGCGCCCCACGGTCTCGCCGGAGAACACCTGCTCGACCGCCCCCTCGCGCTCCAGGCGCTTCAGGGTCGGGTACAGCGATCCGTACGACACGCGCCAGAACCCCCCCAAGGTGTCGGTCAGCCGCTTGGAGAGCTCGTAGCCGTGCATGGACCGCTCCTTCAGCAGCCCGAGGATCGCGAGCTCGAGCATGGTGCGGTGTCCCTCCTCGGCGGGTCTCGACTCTCGGCCCGATATATCGGGCTCATATATCGACCCGATACATCTACCCGGTGGAGGGCACCGGCGTCAAACCGGCCGGGAGAAGCGTGGGGGCGCGAGGCCGGGGGGTAGGTCGGGCGAAGGCTCGGGCTCGCCGGCGACGGTGCGCAGCGGGATCACGCCGGCCCAGACCGGCAGGTCGAGATCGGCCCCGTCGTCCTTGGGCGGGCCGGTGCGGATCTTGGCCGAGGCCTCGGAGATCGCGAGGGCCAGGATGAGGGTCTGGGCGAGCTCGCGGTCGGTCGGCGGGCGGGCCTCGTCCCCTCGGCCGGGCAGGACGTGGTCGGCGATGGCGCGGGAGGCGAGCAGCTGCTCGTCCCGGTCGGCGACCACGCGCGGTCGACCGTAGACCATGACCGAGCGGTAGTTCATGGAGGAGTGGAAGGTGCTGCGGGCCAGCACCAGCCCGTCGAGGATGGTCGCCGTCAGGCACACCTCGCGCCCGTCCCGGAGGGCCCGGAGCGTGCTGCTCGCAGCGGAGCCGTGGACGTACAGCGTGTCCCCGACCCGAGCGTGGATGGTCGGGATCACCCGCGGGGTGCCCTCGTCGGTCACCCACCCGAGGTGGCAGATGAGCGCCTCGTCGAGGATGGCGTCGATGGTGGGGCGGTCGTAGGCGCCGCGCTCCGGCAGGCGCCGGACGCGGGTGCGCTCGGTGGGCGGCTCGCCGCGGGAGGCCATGCGGCCCGCCATGGTAGCGGGCGCGGCCTCAGGCCGCTCGACCGAGGAGCATCGTCTCCAGCGCCAGCCGGACCTCCTGCGACCCGCGCTCGAGGCCGACCCGCGCGTACGGCCCCCGGACCTCGAGCTCCCGGTCCGAGCCCTCCTCGATCACGATCTCCGGGATCCGGAGCGCCCGACCGCACGGAGCGAGCGGCCCGCGCTCCCCGGCGCTGCGGACGACGAGGGCCGCGATCGGCTCCGGGCCCGCGGGACAGGGCCGCCCGAGCAGGACGGGACACGGGCCGTCGCTCGGCCCGGCGCAGGGGCGCACGCGGTACCCGCGCACCAGCCGGCGCACCGGCTCGAGGGCCGTCGCGCTCCGTCCCACGAAGAGGAGCACCGGCGCGGGCCGGAGCGTCACCGCCGCCACCAACAGCAGGGCGGCAGCGAGGGCGATCGCGACCCCGATCACCGCCGGCGGGGCCTCGGCCGCCCAGAGGACGACGCCGCCGAACAGGACGAACGCGCCGCCGTACAGGAGCGTGTCCCGTCGCACCTCCACCACCTCCCAACCTCACCTTCCGCGTCCGTACCGGGAACGGGCAGGGTCGGAGGGCCCTCGCCGAGCGGGACGAGCGGATCAGGGACCTGGCCGCGGGGGCGGTCCGGCCTCGCCGGCCTGGCCGCGGAGGAAGCGCTCGATCTCGCTCGCGAGCTCGTCGCCGGAGGGGAGCGACTCCTCCCCGAGCATGGCCTCCAGGCGGGCGACGTACGCGGCCGTCTCGGGGTCCTCGGCCACGGCCCGGTCGAGCCGCGCCCGCGTCGTCGCGGCCTCCTCCGGCAGGTCGCCGAGGGGGAGCGTGATCCCGAGATGCCGGCCGGCGTGCTCGAGCAGGGCGATGGCGGCCTGCGGGTAGGCGCCGCCCACGTAGTGGGGGACCTGGGCGTAGAAGCCGACCGTCGGGATCCCGGCCTCGATGAACCGCATCTCGAGGGCGCTGAGGGCGGCGGAGGGGACGCGCAGCAGTCCTTCGGGCCCCCGCCGCTCGTCGTCGCGGAGCAGTCCGGGGCTCGACGCGGTCGCCAGGATCGGCACCGGGCGCGTGTGCGGGACGGCGGCGGGGATGGCCCCCAGGCTCACCCACTCCACGACGCCGAGCCGGAGGGCGAGCTCCAGCAGGCTCTCGGCGAGCTCGCGCCACCGGAGGTCGGGCTCGGCGCCGGTGAGCACGAGCAGGTCCCGGTCCTCGATCCGGACGCGGGCGACCGAGAGCCGGGGCCAGACGAGCTCCGTCGGCCGTCCATCGACGATGTCGAGGGTCGGCCGGCGGTCCCGGTAGTCGTAGAGGAGGTCGGGGTCGAAGGTCGCCAGCTCCTCGCCTCCCCTCGCGATGAGGGACGCGGCGCTGGTCGAGGCGCTGGCCGCGTCGACCCAGCCGTCGAGGGCCGCCACGATCGCCGGGGCGACGAGGGGCTCCCTCGGCTCGGTGATGCGGGCCAGGCTCATCCGGCAAGGATAGTCCGGTTCACACGGGCGCCGCGTCGGGGTAGCCTCGGGGCGATGCGGATCCTGGTGCTCGGGGGAACGGAGTTCGTGGGCCGCCGCATCGTCGAGGCTGCCGTGGCGGCCGGCCACGAGGTCACCGTCTTCCACCGCGGGCGGATGGAGCCGACGGACCTCGTGCCGGTGGAGCACGTCCACGGCGATCGCGACGGGGGGCTCGGGGCGCTCGCCGGTCGCCGGGTCGACGCCGTGGTGGACGTCTGCGGGTACCAGCCGCGGGTCGTACGGCTGGCCGTGGACGCGCTGCGTGACGCCGCGGACCGGTACTGCTTCATCTCGAGTGAGTCGGTCTACGCCGACCCGCTCCCGGCGGCGGTGACGGAGGACGCGCCGCTCGCGACCCTCGGCGCCGCGCGGGGGACCGGGGGGTCGTACGGGCCGCTCAAGGTCCTGTGCGAGCGCGTCGTGCGCGCGGGCTTCGGCGATCGCGCGATCACCGTGCGGCCCGGGTACGTGGTGGGGCCGCTCGATCCCAGCGACCGGTTCACGTTCTGGGTGCGGCGGGTGGCGCGGGGCGGATCGCTCCTCGCCCCGGGGGACGGGCGCGACCCGGTGCAAGCGATCGATGCCCGGGACCTC
>ML214177.1:2090-3871 GCA_004366195.1 Actinomycetota bacterium | reverse complement strand
GGGCCGCGCATGGAGGCGGAAGCGCTCGTCCGAGGGCACGATCCGGAGCGCCTCGGGGGGGAAGCCGAGGACGTCGAGGCCGCGCGCGATCGAGAAGTGGGCCTGGTCGCTCGCGTACACGCGGGCCCGCTCGAGATCGCGCCCTCGCGGCGGCCCCTGGCGGCCGAGCAGCCTGGCGAGGTGCACGTCCCGCGCGGCCGCGAGCGCCATGAGGTTGGCCATCACCCCCCCCGAGGTCAGCACGCCCCACGAGCCCGCGCCGAACCCGACCAGGTGGCGGAGCCAGGACGTGACCTCCTCCTCCACGAGGGCCCCGATGGGTCCCGCCGCCCAGACGTCGACCCCCTGCTGGGTCCACTGCGCGAGGACCTCCCCCGCGATCGACATCGGCAGCGGGGGCGGCGTGAAGTACGAGAACGAGCCGGGGTGCTGGGCGTTGAACAGGTACGGCGCCACCCGCTCGCGGAACGCGGCGAGCACCGCGGCCGAGGTCGAGGGGCCCGCCGGCGGCGGGCCGGGCTCGGCGCTCGGGCCGAAGAACCGCCGTCGCAGCTCCCGGTACGGGACCGGCAGCAGCGGCCGCGCCATCGCCTCCTCGTACAGCCAGCGCAGGGCCTCGTCCCACACCTCGCGCCCCAGCCGCTCCAAGGCCGGTCGGGCGGTGGCCTCCTCGGCGTGGAAGACGAGCTCGGGCTCGGGGAGGTCCCTCATGCCTGGAGACCGGTGAGGACGGCCACCCCGACGAGGATCGCGGCCACGCCGGCCACCTGGATCCGTCGCAGCCGCTCCCCGAACAGCACGTAGGCGAAGACCGCGGCCAGGGCCGCGAACTGCGAGGCGAGGATGGCGGCGACGGCGATCCCGCCGCGCGAGCCGAGCGTGTACGCAGCGAGGCCGAGGACCTCGCACACCCCGGACAGGGCGATGAAGGGCACGGCGGCGCGACGCAGCCGCAGCCGGCCCAGCGCGATCAGGGGGAGGGTGAAGAGGAGCACGCCGATCAGTCGCGGTCCGAACACGACCCAGGCGGCGGGGAGCTCGCCGGCCAGCCGACCCGCGGAGTACAGCCCGAGCCCGAAGAGCCCCGCGGCGGCCCCCGCGAGGAGCGGGCCCCGACCGTCCCGCGCCGACCCGTCCGCCGGCGCCCCGGAGAAGCTCGCCAGGACCACCCCGAGCGCGATCAGCGCGAGCAGGAACCCCGAGCCCTGCGCGATCCGCTCGCCGAGGAGGATGGCGATGACCGCCGCGGCCGCGCCCTGGGCCGAGGTGATCGGCGCGACGACGCCGACCTTGCCCACGCGGAGGGCGGTGTACGCGCAGAGCAGACCGAGCAGGTTCGCCACGCCGGAGACGACCAGCCAGGCGAGGTTCACGCCCCGGAGCGCCGGAGGCACCCCCGCCGCGAACGCGAAGGGCGCGGCGAGCGCGGCCCCGATCGCCATCACGCAGGCGAGCACGGTCGGAGGCGTGACGATCTTGCTCGACCGGCTCGTCGAGAGCGTCGAGGCCGCCCACATCACGGCGGCCCCGAGGCCGCCCAGGATCGCGGTCACGGCCCCTCATCCTACGGACCGGGAGGCGCGCTGACGGGCCCGGTGCCGCGCCACGCGCTCGCGGTTCCCGCACGCGGGCGAGCACCAGCGTCGACCCGCTCGGCCGGCGGGGAAGAGGCGGCCGCACCGGGCGCCGCCCCCGCGCCGCGCCCCCTCGCCCACGGGCCGGAGCGCCGAGCGCGCCACCTCGCCCAGGATCCGCGCGGTCGGGGATCCCGCCGCCGCCTG
>ML214177.1:0-2080 GCA_004366195.1 Actinomycetota bacterium | reverse complement strand
CGCGGCGCGGCGACGCGGCCTCCACGGCCTCCACCGCCACCGAGGGGAGCGGCCGCCCTCGACGGCCGACTCGAGCAGCTCGCGGATCGCCTCCCGGAGCCCGGGGAACGTGCCGGCCTTCGGAACCGGCGCTCGAGGGGCGCGCGATACGCTCGGTTCCGATGGACCTCGACCGAGCGAGGGCGCGCCGCTGGTGGGCCGGTCGACCGAAGATCGTCCGGATCGAGCGGGCCGCCGCGTTCGTCGAGGACCTCGGCTTCTGCCTGCTCTTCCCGAACCGGGGCGTGGCCCTCCCCAGCCTGTACGACGCCGCGAGCGACCGACCCCTGTTCTCCCCGGCCGGCGACTGGGGCCCCGACGCCGACCGGGTGTGGCGGTGGAAGGACGAGCTCCCCCGCCGAGGGCTCGCCTGGTACGGGAAGTTCCTGCGGGGACGGCCCTCGTTCCTCTCCCCCTCGCTCCTCGGCGACCTCTACCCGCGGCGCGGACGACCCGACGACTTCGAGGAGGTCGAGCTCTCGCCCCGCGCCCATCGCATCGCCCGCATCCTCCTGCGGAGCGGTCCCCAGTCCACCGTCGCCCTCCGCGAGGCCCTCGACGTCGAGGGACGGCGAGCGACCGAGGGGTTCCAGCGCGCCCTCGCCGAGCTCGCACGGGCCCTGGTCGTCACCAACTTCGGGTCGGCGGACGAGGGCGGCGCGTGGCCGGTCCCCGTGCTCGAGCTCACCGCCCGCGCCTTCCCCATCCCGCCGCCCGGACGGCGCTCGCGCCTGCGCGCCGCCGAGCGCTACCTCGACACGATGATCGCCGCGAGACCCACCGAACTCGCGAGCGCCCTCCGCCTCGACCTCGAGGAGAGCCGGGACCTGCTCGAGACGCTCGCGCGCCGCGGACGTGCGCTGCGGGACGACACGGGGCTCTACCTCGCGAAGGGTCGTGCGCGTCCTCGTGCAGGGCGCTGAGGCGCCTCGGCCTCACTCGTTCCCGGCGCGCGGTCGGACGCCCACGGCGAGCGCGACCTGCGTGAGATCGGAGCGCATCGCGTCCACCGACGCCTGGAGCGCATCGATCCGATGCTCGAGCCGCTCCTCCAGGCGCTCCATGCGGTGCTCCATCGCCTCGAAGCGGCGCTCGATCCCCTCGAAGCGGCGCTCGATCCCCTCGAAGCGGCGCTCGATCCCGTCGAAGCGGCGCTCGAACGCCCGGTACTGCCCGCGCCCCAACCAGCCGAGGATCAGCCCGACCCCGGCCACCACGGCCGCGTTGATCGCCGTTCCCGCCAGGTCCACCGACGTCTCATCCTTCCCGGGGGAGGACATCCGCCGCGCCTCACGCTAGCACCCGACACCGACGCGAGCAGCCGGATCAGCGCACCAGCCGGGAGAGCCGCCGGTCCGCGAGCACCTTCCCGCCGGTCTGGCACCCCGGGCAGTACGTGATCTCGTACCTCTCGTACGAGACTCGCCGCAGGTCCGCGCCGCAGCGGGGGCAGGGATGACCCCACCGCCCGTGCACGATGAAGTGGTCGCCGATGCGGGTGGGGAGCCCGCCGGCCCGTCGCCGCTCGATCGCGAGCGCCTCCCCCAGCACCGCCCGGACCGCCTCGAGCAGCGCCCGGCGCTGCTCCGGACGCAGCCTCGCGAGCGTGGCGGTCGGCGAGAGCCTCGCCCGATGCAGGACGTCGTCGGCGTACCCTCGCCCGATCCCCGCCACCGTCCGCTGGTCGCGGAGGATGGTGTGCACCCGGCGCGGGTCCCGCCCCTCGAGGACGAGGGCGGCGAAGGCCTCGGAGTCGGGCTCCGGTCCGAGGGACGCGAGGGGACCCTCCTCGCCCGCCGCGAGCGCCCACACCCCGGCCTGCCGCTCCCGCCCGAACTCCTTCACCAGGACCGCGGGGCGATCCTCGAACCGCAGGCGCGCCACCCCGCCGCGGGGCCTCGTGGCTCTCGGCGTGTCCTCCAGGTCCACCCGTCCGCCCCGCGCGAGGTGCACGAGCAGCCGCGGGCCGTCGAGATCGAACACGAGGTACTTGCCGCGCCGGCCGACGCCGACGAGGCGCCGCCCGACGAGCTCGACCGGC
>SIRV01000095.1 GCA_004366195.1 Actinomycetota bacterium | reverse complement strand
CCGCGGCCGCGCCCAGCGCCCCCCCGCCGAGCGCGTGGACGGTGAGCATGGCGACCCCCAGGCGCCCGCACGCCCTGGCCGCGCGCTCGACCGTGGTCGGGATGTCGTGGAGCTTGAGGTCGAGGAAGACCGGGCCGCACGCGGAGATCCGCCGGACAGCCTCCGGCCCGTGGGAGGTGAAGAGCTCGAGCCCCACCTTCAGCATCCCCACCGTGCCGGCCAGTCGCTCGGCGAGGGCGACCGCCTCCTCGAGATCGGCGAGATCGAGCGCCACGACGAGCGGGTTCTCCGGAGGAGGGATCACGGGGACGTCCCGGGTACGCGCAACCGGCCCCGCAGCGCCGCGGGGCTCTCCAGCTGCTTGTCCTTCAGGTACGCGAGGATGCCGCGGGCGATCTCCACCGGCGCCGCGGGATCGATGAGCATCGCCGTCCCCACCTGCACCGCCCATGCCCCCGCGAGGAGGAACTCGACGGCGTCGCGGCCGGTGGCGATGCCGCCGACGCCCATGATCGGCACCTCGGGGAGCTCGCGGGCCACGCGGTGGACGGCGGCGAGGGCGATGGGCTTGATCGCGGGGCCCGAGAGCAGCCCGATCGGCGCGGCGAGCTCGGGCCGGAGCCGCTCGGCGTCCACGGCGAGCCCCGGGACGCCGCCGATGAGCGTGAGGCCGTGGGCGCCGGCCCGGACGCACGCCCGGGCCGTCTCCACCAGGTCGGGCTCGAGGTACGGGAGCTTGGCGAAGACGGGGAGCCGCGACATCCGGGCGACGGCGCCCACCACCTCCACGGCCCGGTCGAGCCGGGCGGCGAAGGGGCGACCGCGGCCCCGCTCCTCATCCGGCGCGCCGAGGTACACCTCGAGGGCCACGATCCCGGGCCGGTGCTGCAGCAGGCTCGTCACCCGCAGGAACTCCTCCACGCCGCCGCCCGCGATCGAGGCGACGACGGGAACCCCGGCCTGCTCCAGGCGAGGGAGGTCCTCCACCAGGAACCCCTCGACCCCGGGGTTCTGGAGCCCGGTCCAGGACAGGAGGCCGGAGGGCGTCTCCGCCATCCGGGGCGTCGGGGCCCCGCGGCGGGGCTCGAGCGTGAGGCTCCGGGTGACGACCCCGCCGAGACGCCGGAGATCCACGACGGTGGGCTCGCCCCCCGTGCCGAGGCACCCCGAGGCCGCGAGGACCGGCAGCGGGAACGCCACCCCCGCGAGGTCCACCGTCATCGTGGGCTTCACCCCGGCCACGAGCGCACCACCGGGAAGCCCTCCGGCGGGGTCGGCGCGGGCTCCGGCGCCTCCCCCATCCACCGGTCCCACAGGATCCTCGCCGGGTTGAACACCGGCCCCTCCGTGCACGCGCGGAGGTGGTCGTAGCCGGAGCCGTCCTTGCGGATCACCGGCACCACGCACGTGAAGCACTGCCCCATCCCGCAGGCCATCCGCTCCTCCAGCGCCACCTGGGAGGGGATCCGTCGCTCGACGCAGAGCTCGGCCACGCGCCGGAGCATCTCGCGCGGACCCGCCGCGTACACGACCTGGGCGCCCACGGCCTCGACCATCTCCGGGAGGAGATCGGCGACGCTCCCCGGCTCGCCCATCGAGCCGTCCGCCGTCGCGATCCGGATGGTCTGGGCCATCCGCTTGGCCTCGATGGGCTTGAAGACGTGGTCGTGGGTCGCCCCCCCGATCAGCATGTCCACCCGCTTGCCCCGGGCCCGCAGCTCCTGCGCGAGGAAGGAGATCGGCGCGCCGCCGTGCCCCTCGCAGACCAACAGGCAGTTGGTCAGGCGAGCCGGGTAGGCGAAGGGCTTGCCCAGGGGCCCGATGACGTCGAGGAAGCGGTGCGGCTTGACCTCCGCCAGCCACCGCGTCCCCGGTCCCTGGGCCTCCACGGCGAACTCGAGGGTGCCGGCCCAGCCGCCGCGGCGCGAGGCCTGGTGGATCGAGAAGTGCCGGCGGAGCAGGAACGCGCGGTGGGGCGGCATGGCCACCGAGAGGAACTGGCCGGGCCGGGCGCGCTCGGCCACCTCCGGCGCGACGATCGTCAGCACGTGGTACGCGCCGAGACGGCGCACGGAGAGGACCTCGGCCCGGACGCGCTTCATGCGCCCCCCTCGGCGATCGGCAGCGGCGCCTGCCATCCGGCGAGCTCCCGGGCGCGGGCGTGGTGCTCCTGCAGCGAGCGGGGCGAGCTCGCGCCGGCGCGCAGGGCCTCGATCCCCCGCAGGGCGGCGAAGACCCCGGGCAGCGTGGTGATGCAGGGGACCCGAGCCGCCGCGGCCGCGGTGCGGATGTAGTAGCCGTCGGTGCGCGCCCCGCGTCCGAACGGCGTGTTGATCACGAGGTCCACCTTCCCGGCCCGGATCAGCTCGGCCACGTTCTCCGGTCCCTCGCTCACCTTGGCCACCCGCTCCACCGGGACGCCGGCGCGCTCCAGCACCGCGGCCGTCCCCCGCGTGGCGAGGAGCCGGAACCCGAGCTGCGCGAGGCGCTGGGCGGGGAGCACGATGGCCCGCTTGTCGCGGTTCGCGACCGAGACGAACACCGTGCCGGAGCTCGGCAGCCCCGCCCCCGTGGCGACCAGGGCCTTGGCGAGCGCGGCCCCGGGGTCGGCGTCGATCCCCATGACCTCCCCGGTCGAGCGCATCTCGGGTCCGAGGACCGTGTCGACCCCCGGGAAGCGGTCGAACGGCAGCACCGCAGCCTTGACCGCCGTGTAGGGCAGGTGGCGGTAGTGGTGCGGGTCCGGGGGCAGGATGCCCTCGGCCGCCAGCTCCGCGAGGGCGCGCCCGGTGAGCACGAGGGTCGCCACGCGGGCGAGCGAGACGCCGATGGCCTTGGACACGAACGGCACCGTGCGGGAGGCCCGGGGGTTCGCCTCCAGCACCCACACCCGCTCGTCCTTCACCGCGAGCTGCAGGTTCAGCAGGCCCCGGACGTCGAGCCGCCGGGCGATGCGCCGGGTGATGTCCTCGATCCGGTCGAGCTCCGCGTCGGAGAGGGTGGCCGGGGGGATCTGGCAGGAGGAGTCCCCGGAGTGAACGCCGGCCTCCTCGATGTGCTCCATCACCGCGCCGATGAACACGTCGGTCCCGTCGGCCACGGCGTCCACGTCGACCTCGATCGCCCCCTCCAGGAACCGGTCGATCAGCACCGGGTGGTCGGGGGCCACGTCGGCGGCGGCGGCCACGTACCGCTCCAGCTCGTCGGCGTCGTACACGATCTCCATCGCGCGGCCGCCGAGGACGTAGGAGGGGCGCACCACCACCGGGAAGCCGATGCGCTCGGCGATCGCCCGGGCCTCGGCCAGGGTCCGGGCCTCGCCGTGCGGGGGCGCGGGGATCTCGAGCTCCCGGAGCAGCTCGGCGAACCGGCCCCGGTCCTCCGCGAGGTCGATCGCCTCCGGCCGCGTCCCGAGCACCCGGAAGCCCTCCTCCTCCAGCAGCCGCGCGAGCTTCAGCGGGGTCTGCCCGCCGAACTGGACGATCACGCCCTCGGGCCGCTCGGCGCGGCACACGGCGAGGACGTCCTCCGCCGCGACCGGCTCGAAGTACAGGCGGCTCGCGGTGTCGTAGTCCGTGGAGACCGTCTCGGGGTTCGAGTTCAACATCACCGACTCGTACCCCGCCTCCTCGAGCGCGTAAGCGGCGTGCACGCAGGCGTAGTCGAACTCGATCCCCTGCCCGATCCGGTTCGGCCCGGCGCCGAGGATCACGATCCGCGGGCGCGAGGCCGGGCGCACCTCCGTCTCCTCCTCGTAGGTCGAGTAGTGGTACGGGGTGCGGGCCGGGAACTCGCCGGCGCAGGTGTCGACGGTCTTGAACACCGGCTCCACCCCGAGCGCCTCCCGGCGGCGGCGGACGGCAGCCTCCGTCGCGCCGGTGAGTACGGCGAGGCGCCGGTCGGAGATCCCGAGGCGCTTGGCGCGCGTCAGACCCTCGGCGTCGAGGCGCTCGGGCGGCGTGCCGCGCACGGCCTCCGCCTCCTCCACGACCTGCGCGATCTGGTCCACGAACCAGGGGTCGATCCCCGAGGCCTCGGCGATCTCCTCCACGGTGCGCCCGGCGCGGAGGGCGGCCTCGACGAGGTGGAGCCGGTCCTCGGTCCCCCGGCGGAGGCGCTCCAGCACGTCCTCGCCGACGGGCCCGCAGCGGTCGGCGCCGAGGTCGAACCCGTCCTTCTCCAGCCCGCGCCAGGCCTTGCCGAGCGCCTCCTTGAACGTCCGGCCGATGGCCATCACCTCCCCGACCGACTTCATCGTGGAGGTCAGGTGGGGGTCGGCGTCGGTGAACTTCTCGAAGGCGAACCGGGGGACCTTCACGACGACGTAGTCCAGGGTCGGCTCGAACGAGGCGGGGGTCTCGCCGGTGATGTCGTTGGCGATCTCGTCGAGGTGGTACCCCACGGCCAGCAGGGCCGCGATCTTCGCGATGGGGAAGCCGGTGGCCTTCGAGGCGAGGGCCGAGGAGCGGGAGACGCGCGGGTTCATCTCGATCACCACGCGCCGGCCGGTGCGCGGGTGGACGGCGAACTGGACGTTCGAGCCGCCGGTCTCCACGCCGATCGCCCGGAGCACCGTGAGGGCGTCGTCCCGCATCTCCTGGTACTCGCGGTCGGTGAGGGTCTGGATGGGCGCCACGGTGATGGAGTCGCCGGTGTGCACCCCCATGGGGTCCACGTTCTCGATGGAGCACACGACGACGCCGTTGTCGGCGCCGTCGCGCATCACCTCGAGCTCGAACTCCTTCCAGCCGGCGATGGACTCCTCGAGGAGGATCTCGTGGACGGGGCTGATCTCCAGGCTCCGCGCGGCGAGCTCGGCGAGCTCATCGCGGTCCGCCGCGAAGCCGCTGCCGCCGCCGCCGAGCGTGAACGAGGGTCGCACGATGAGCGGGTACCCGATCCGCTCGGCGACGGCGAGCGCCTCCTCCAGGCTCGTCGCGGTGTCGGCCCGGGGCACCTCCAGGCCGGCCTCGAGCATGGTGCGGCGGAAGCCGCTCCGGTCCTCGGCGCGCCTGATCGCCGCCAGGCTCGCGCCGATCAGGCGCACCCCGAGCCGGTCGAGCTCGCCGGCCTCGGCCAGGGCCACGGAGACGTTGAGGGCGGTCTGGCCACCGAGCGTCGGCAGCAGGGCGTCCGGCCGCTCGCGCTCCAGCACGGCGAGGACCGACTCCGGCGTGAGGGGCTCGATGTAGGTCCGGTCGGCGAAGGCGGGGTCGGTCATGATCGTCGCCGGGTTCGAGTTCACCAGGGCGACCTCGAACCCCTCGGCCCGGAGCACCTTGCAGGCCTGTGTCCCCGAGTAGTCGAACTCACAGGCCTGCCCGATCACGATGGGGCCCGAGCCGATCACGAGGATCTTCCGGATGTCCGTGCGGCGCGGCATCAGGCCTCCATCAGGCGCCGGAAGGCCTCGAACAAGGGCCGGGCGTCGTGGGGTCCGGGCGCGGCCTCCGGGTGGTACTGGACCGAGAACGCCGGCACGTCGAGGCACCGCAGCCCCTCGAGGGTCCCGTCGTTCAGGTTCCAGTGGGTCAGCGCGACCCCTCCGAACGGCGTGTCGACGACCGGAAGCCGCTCGGGTGGCGGCGCGGCGGATCGCGCGGAGCCGCCTCGGGCGCCGTCGCTCGCCCGACCGGCGTCGGTTCGGTTCCGATCGGCGAGCGACGGCGGGGCCCCGGGCGCGGAGCGCGATCCGCGCCCACCGTCCGTGCCCCACCCGTCGGGGTCGACGGCGAAGCCGTGGTTGTGGCTGGTGATCGCGACCCGGCCGGTCGTGAGGTCCTTCACCGGCTGGTTCGCGCCCCGGTGCCCGAACTTCATCTTGTACGTGCGGCCCCCGAGGGCCAGCGCGAGGAGCTGGTGGCCGAGGCAGATCCCGAAGATCGGCAGGCGCCCGAGGAGGGCGCGGCAGGCGGCGATGCCGTACCGGGTCGCGGCCGGGTCCCCCGGCCCGTTGGAGAGGAAGACCCCGTCGTACCCGCCCGCCAGGACCTCCTGGGGCGGCGTCTCGGCCGGGAACACCGTGGCCTCGATCCCGTGGCGGGCGAGCAGCCGGAGGATGTTGGCCTTGATGCCGAAGTCGTAGGCGGCGACCCGCAGCACCGGCCCCCGGTCCGCGGCCGCCGGGCCGACCAGCTCCCGCGCCTCGTACGGGCCCTCGGCGCTCACGCTCCGCGCGAGGTCGGCCCCCTCCATCCCGGGGCTCTCCCGCACCCGGGCGAGGAGCGAGGCGGGGTCGAGGTCCTCGGTGGAGACCCCGCAGCGCATCGCGCCGACCTCGCGGATGCGCAGCACGATCCGCCGCGTGTCGATGCCCTCGACCCCGGGGACGCCGGCCGCCTCGAGCTCCTCGTGGAGGGTCCGCTCGGCGCGCCACGAGGACGCGCGACGCGAGGCCTCCCGAACGACGAACCCCGCCACCCGCACCCGGGCCGACTCCGGGTCCTCGCGGTTCGTCCCGTAGTTCCCCTGCTGCGGCGCCGTCATGACGACGATCTGCCCCGCATAAGAGGGATCGGTCAGCACCTCCTGGTACCCGGTCATCGCGGTGTTGAACACGGCCTCGCCGAAAGCCTCGCCGGGCGCGCCGAACGCGGTCCCCCGCACGACGGTGCCGTCCTCCAGCGCGAGCAGCGCCGTC
>SIRV01000094.1 GCA_004366195.1 Actinomycetota bacterium | reverse complement strand
GCTCCTCGCCTTCGGCCACACGAACCGGGACATCGCCGAGCGTCTGTACATCTCGCCGGACACGGTGAAGACGCACCTCGAGCACATCTTCGAGAAGCTCGGCGCCTCGGACCGGACGGCGGCCGTCGCCGAGGCCCTCCGTCGGCGCCTCATCGAGTAGCGCTCATCCTCCATCCGACCTACGACGACGCCCCCGAACGGCCCCCGGTCGGGTGATGGAGCCGGGCCTCCTCCTCCGGCATCATGGATGCTCGATGACGCCCACGCAGGAACGCCGGGGGGTCGCCTGGTCGGCGGTCCTCATCCTCGCCCTCAGTGCGATCGCCATCGTCTACGCGGTCGCGCCGGAGCTGCCGCGGGAGGTGCCGGGGCTCGCCCCGGGCATGCTCGGCGGCGGGGCGCTCCTCGGCTCGCTCGCGCTGTTCGCGAGATCGAGGAGCCCCGGCGCATGGCGATCGTCCCGCGCCCTCGCCCTCGCGCTGCTGGCGCTGGCGGTCGTCGGCGGCCTGTTCGTCCAGCGCGACGTGAGCGGGACCGCCACCCGCGGGCCGTACGACGCCGGGTTCCTGCTCACCGCCCTGCTGTTCCTCGTCCCCGCCGCGATCGAGTACCGCGAGCACCTCCGCCCGGTGGACCGGAGGGAGCTCGTGGCCGACGCGGCCCTGATGGCGGTCGCGATGGGCGCGGCGCTCTACCTGCACCTCCGCGAGCCGGGCGCGGAGGCGGCGCAGGCGACCTCGAGCGCCGTAGCGGCGGTCATCGTGGCGACGACGCTGGCCGCGTACGCGGCCCTCGCCCTGTGGCTTCCCTCGCGCCCCCACCTCGCGCAGGTCCTGACCATCGCCGGGCTCGCCGCCGGCACGGCGGTGTTCGCCCGGGACTGGGTCAACGGCGCGTACCGCCCCGGCGATCCCACGGCGGCGCTTCCGCTGTCGCTCTCGCCGCTCGCCCTGGCCTTCGCCGCGACGGTGATCCGGCGCCACGAGGCCGCCGCGGTCCGCGTCCCTCCGGCGCGTCACGGCCGCGCCGCGCTCACCACCCTCTCGGTGGCCACCGCCTGCGCCGCGCTGGCCCTCGTGGCGTGGGGCCAGACCGCGGGCCGCGTCGACGCGTCCCACGCGCGGGTCCTCATCGGGCTCCTCGCCGGCGCCGTCGCGCTGCGGATCCTGGTGAACCAGGTCCGGGGGACGCAGGCCGCTCGCGAGGCGCAGGAGGCGCTGGCCCAGAAGGAGGTGGCCCTGCGCGAGACCGATCGAGCGCTCGAGCGTCTCCGCCGCGCCAACGAGACCCTCCTCGAGTCCGAGGAGCGGCTGCGCACCGTGTTCGAGGCCGCCGTCGACGGCATCGTCGAGCTCGACGATGAGAACGTCATCATCCGCGCCAATGAGGCCTTCTGCCGGATGGTGGAGCTGCCGCAAGCCCTGGTGGAGGGTCAGCCGTGGTCGGCCCTGGCGGCGGCCGTCGACGCCGACGAGTCCTTCGCCACGCTTCCCGAGACCGGCCAGGGGACGCTCCGCCGCGAGGGCCAGCCGATCTACCTCGAGTCCCGGATCTCCGCGATCCCGAGCGACCCGCCGCGGCGCCTGCTCCTCGTCCGGGACGTCACGGCCTCGCGCGTCGCCGACCAGACGATCCGGTCGCTCTTCAAGTTCCTCCAGGACCGCGACGAGGACCGCACCCGCATCATGCGACGGACGAACGCCGCCATCGAGGCCGAGCGGAACCGCATCGCCCGCGACCTCCACGACGGGCCGGTGCAGGGGGTGTCCGCCGCGTCGCTGTCGCTCGAGGCGGTGCTCCTGATGTTGAAGGCGGGGGACATCGAGGCCGGGATCGAGATCCTCGCCAAGGTCCGACGCGAGCTCTCGGAGGAGGCGGACAACCTCCGGCGGCTCATGGCCGGGCTACGTCCGCCGCTGCTCGAGGAACGAGGCCTGCTGCCGGCCCTGCGCGAGACCCTCGACAAGTGGGGGCGGGACAACGGGGTCGAGACCGAGTTCGTGGCCATGGGGACCGCCGAGATCCCGAGCGACCTCGAGACCCTCGCCTACCGCGTCGTCCAGGAGGCCCTCTCGAACGCCGCGAAGCACGCGCGGGCGTCCCACGTGAGCCTCACCGTCGAGATCGCCGGCGGCCAGCTGCGCGTCGAGGTGCAGGACGACGGCGTCGGTTTCGACGCCTCCAGGGCGCGCGAGTACCTGCAGATGGGCCGGGTGGGCCTGGCCTCCATGCGCGAGCGCGTGGAGCTCGCGAACGGCACCTTCATGGTCCACTCCAACCCTGGCAGGGGCACGACGGTGATGGCGGCCTTCCCCCTGGAGGCCGTGCCCGCGCCGCGCGAGTTCTCGACGAGCGAGGCCTGAGCGAAGGTCGCCTTCCCCCGCTCAGGGGCCACCGCCGCCACCACCACCACCGCCGCCGGGCGGCGAGGCGGTCGGACTCGGCGAGGGGCTCGGCGGGGGAGACGGGGTCGGCGAGAGCGTCGGGGACCCCGTGGGGCTCGGGGTGGGGGTGGGGCTCTGGGTCGGCGACGGGCTCGGCGCGGGGACGGGGGTGGGCGGCCCCCCGGTGTACCCCTCGAACGAGGGCTCGTGGAAGTCGAGGACCGGCTGGCCGGCCAGGGCCTCGACCATGAAGTCGTGCCAGATGAGCGCGGGGATCGTCCCTCCGAACACCGCAGGGAAGCCGTGCACGTTCACCAGCGGGATCTGCCCCTGCGGGTACCCCACCCACACGCAGGCCGCGAGCTGCGGGGTGTAGCCGCAGAACCAAGCGTCCACGTACTCCTGCGCCGTGCCGGTCTTGCCGGCCGCGGGACGCCCGATGTTGGCCCGCGTCCCCGTGCCGCTGGTGATCACGGTCCGGAGGGCGTAGGTGGCGAGGTCGGCGTCGTTCGGCCGCAGCACCTGCTGGCCCCGGCGGTCGATCCGTCGCAGGACCTCGCCGCTGGGGTCCGCCACCTCGAGCAGCGGCGTCGCGTCGTGCCGCACGCCGCGGGCGGCGAGCGTCGCGTAGGCCCGGGTCATCTCGAGGGGCGTGACCTCCTGCGTGCCGAGCGTGATGGAGCAGACGGGGTCGAGGGGCGACTCGATGCCCATCCGATGCGCGACGTCGACGACGGCCTCGGGACCCACGACCGTCACGAGCTGCGCGTACACGGTGTTCACCGAGTGCGCGGTGGCCTGCAGCAGGGTGAACGTCCCGGCCTCGGAGTCGCTCGCGTTCGAGAGCGTCCAGGGCCGGCCGTCCGTGTAGCAGCGGCGATCGGGGATCGTGATCGTGGCCGGCCCCCGCCACCGGGAGCTCAGGCTGATGCGATCCTCGAGGGCCGCCACGAGGGTGAAGACCTTGAAGGCCGAGCCTGCCTGCCGTCCGGTCCCGCCGTCGCCGGTGGCGAGGTTCACCTTGGAGCGGTTCCAGTTCCGGCCGCCGACCATGGCCCGCACCGCCCCCGTCCGCGGGTCGATCGCGACGAGGGCCGCCTCCGGATCGTCGGGCTCCGGCAGGTAGCGCTCGGTCGCGGCCTCCGCCGCCTCCTGCATCCGGCGGTCGAGGGTCGTGGTGACGCGGAGCCCGCCGCCGAGCACCCGCGCCTCCCCGAAGGCCTCGACGAGCGAGCGCCGCGTGTAGTCGAGGAAGTAGCCGAGCCGGCGGTCCCAGACCTCGGCGGTGACCAGAGGATGCGTGCGGACCGGCTTC
>SIRV01000093.1 GCA_004366195.1 Actinomycetota bacterium | reverse complement strand
CCCGCATCACCTGGGTCCCCACCTCGGTGGAGCCCGTGAAGCTGATCTTCGCCACGCGGGGGTCCGAGATCAGCGCGCCGGCCACCGTGGAGCCCGGACCGGGGAGCACGCTCAGGGTCCCCTCCGGCAGCCCGGCCTCGGTGAGGATGTCGGCGAGGGCGAGGGCGGTGAGCGGGGTCTGCGAGGCCGGCTTCACGATCGCCGTGTTGCCGCAGGCCAGGGCCGGCGCGATCTTCCAGGAGGCGATGGCCGCGGGGAAGTTCCAGGGCGTGATGAGGGCGCACACCCCGACGGGCTCGCGGAGGGTGACGTCGAGGCCGGGGGGCACGATGGGGATCGTCTCCCCGAAGATCTTGTTCGCCGCGCCGCCCCAGTACTCGAAGACGTTGGCGACGATGTCGATCTCACCGCGGGCGGCGGTGATCGGCTTGCCGCCGTTGCGGGCCTCCAGGCGCGCGAGCTCCTCCCGCCGCTCGCGGATGAGGAGCGAGGCCTTCGTGAGCAGGCGTCCCCGCTCCCTGGCGGGGGTGCGCGGCCACGGCCCCTCCTCGAAGGCCCGGGTCGCGATCTCGACCGCGCGGCGCGCGTCCTCCGGCCCGGCCTGCGCGACCTCCGCCATCGGTCGGCCGGTCGCGGGCTCGATCACCTCGTAGGTCGTCCCCTCCGCCGCCGCGACCCGCGCGCCCCCCAGAACCAGCAGCTCGGCACCCACGTGGACCGCCTCCTTCCCGATGCTCCCCGACGTTGGCCGGATGATAGGCCCTCGCGCCCTCCCCGCGGATGTGCGGACTGCTCTATGCTCCGGCCGACCCCGAGGCAGATGGGACACGGGAGGACCGGATGGGACGCTTGGACGGGAAGGTCGCCCTCATCACGGGGGGCGCGAGCGGGATGGGCATGGTCGCATCGCGGCTGTTCGCCGCGGAGGGGGCGAGGGTCGTCCTCACCGACGTCGCCGACGAGGCCGGGGAGCGCGTGGCCGCCGAGATCCGCGACGCGGGGGGTGAGGCCCACTACGTGCACGCCGACGTGAGCGTGGAGGCCGACGCCGCGGGCATGGTCCGGGCGGCGGTCGAGCGCTTCGGCGGGCTCCACGTGCTCTACAACAACGCCGGCGTGATGCTCCCCGACGACGGGTCGGTGACCACCACCGACGAGGCGATCTGGGACCGCACGCTCGCGATCAACGTGAAGGGCGTGGCCTTCGGCTGCAAGCACGGGATCCCGGCGATGCTCGACTCCGGCGGCGGCTCGATCATCAACGTCGCCTCGTTCGTGGCCTGGATGGGGGCCGCCACCTCGCAGACGGCCTACACGGCCTCCAAGGGGGCCGTGCTGTCCATGACCCGCGAGATCGCGGTCGAGTACGCGCGCAAGGGCATCCGCTGCAACGCGCTCTGCCCGGGACCGATCGAGACGCCGCTGCTCATGCAGCTCCTGGCCGACGAGGCCGCGCGGCAGCGGCGCTTCGTCCACATCCCCATGGGGCGGCTCGGCCGCGCCGAGGAGCTCGCGAGGGCGGCCCTGTTCCTCGCCTCCGACGACTCCTCGTTCATGACGGGGGCGTCGCTGATCGTCGACGGGGGCATCACCGCCGCCTACGTGACCCCGCTGGACTGAGACCGGCTACCCGGAGGCGAAGACCGGCTTCAACGCGAAGTAGACGTCCCGGTACCGGCGGTACGCCTCGTCGTACGCGTCGCGACGCTCGGGGTCCGGCTCGTGCACCTCGGGCCGGAACGCGACGAACGCCCGCACGGCGTCCGCCACGCCGGCGTGAACCCCGGCTCCCACCGCCGCGAGGATCGCGGCGCCGGTGGCCGTCGTCTCCACGCTCGCAGGGATCCGCACGGGCAGACCGGTCACGTCGGCCTTGATCTGGCGCCACAGCGCCCCCTTGGCCCCGCCCCCCACGATCGTGAGCCGCCGGACCTCGAGGCCGGCGCCCCGCATGGCTTCCAGGATGTCCCGGAGCGCGAACGCGCTCCCCTCGAGGATCGCCCGCGTCATGTGGGCCCGGGTGTGGGCGAGCGTGAGCCCCGAGAACACGCCGCGCGCGCTCCCGTTCCACTCCGGCGCCATCGCGCCCTGCATGCAGGGGAGGAACACGAGCCCCTCGGCCCCCGGGGGGACCTCGGCGGCGGCGGCGCAGAGGAGGTCGTACGCGTCACCCTCCCCCCGGGCCTCGGCGTCCCGCTCGAGCGGCGCGAAGTGGTCGCGCCACCAGCGGAGGTTCCCCCCGGAGACGAACCCGGGGTTCTCGAGGAGCCACGCGTCGGGGTCGGCGTGGGGATGGCACTCGACCAACCGGGTGGGGTCCTCGCGCGGCTCGGCCGAGGCCGCGCACACCGGCTCCGCGGTCCCCACCACGTCGCAGACCTCCCCGGGTTCGTAGACCCCGGCGCCGAGGGTCGCCGCCATCTCATCGCCGCAGCCGACGGCCACGACCGTGTCCGGCGAGAGCCCCGTGGCCTCCGCGAATCCCTCCCGGACGGTCCCCACGGGCTGGGGCGCCGGGGCCAGCTCC
>SIRV01000092.1 GCA_004366195.1 Actinomycetota bacterium | reverse complement strand
GAGCCACACGTGCCCGTCGGTGGGGAAGTCGAGCTCGGAGAGGACCACCTTGGGGCGCTCGGCGAAGTCGAGGGCGGAGGCCACCGTGGAGATCGCGATGGAGATGTTCGTGGTGATGGCCACCTCTTCGGCGTCGCAGCCGGCCAGGGCCGCGAAGGAGCGCTTGAGCTCGCCCATGGCGGGGAACACGTGCTCCATCCAGACGTGGTCGGGCGCCCCCAGGGTCGCCCAGGCCTCGAGGTAGGACTCGAGGCGGGCGCGGGAGCGCGCGCCGATGGGGCCGAGGGAGGCGCTGATGAGGTACGCCGTGCGCTCGAGGACGGGGAACTCCTCGCGGTAGTCGAGGAGGTCCTGCCGCGCGTCCATCCGTCTCAGCGTCGCGCGTCGGCCGCGGCGGGTCCGTGCGGCCGGTACACGTACTCGAGCTTGAAGCGGTCGGGGTCCTCGAAGTAGACGGCGTAGTACGGGTCGTCCTCGGTCCCTTGGTCCAGGGGGCCGCCGTACAGGATGGGGAGCCGGCGCTCGCGCAGCCACGCGTGGAGCTCGTCGACGGCCTCCCGGGAGGGGGCCCGGATCGCCAAGTGGTTCACGCCGATCCGCTTGCGGTGGAACCCGTGATACAGGAAGGGCTCGGCCGTCTGCACCAGCGTGAGGTAGCTCCCGTCCTCCCCGAAGGACACCCAGCCCTCCCCTCGGTCGAGCTCGCGAAGTCCGAGATGGCCGAGGACCTCGCGGTAGAAGGCCTCCGACACCTCCAGGTTGCGCACGTTGAGATCCAGATGGTGGAAGAGGCCCACCGTCCTCAGCCCTCGGCCTCCGTCGGGTCCTCCGCCTCCTCGTCCTGGTGGCGGAGGAGGTAGTCGATGTAGAGGGGGCGAAGCGCCTCGGCGAGCTCCCCGCGGTCGGCGTCGATGAAGTCGTTCAAGAGCGCGAGGGGCCGCATGATGTCCGCCTCGCTCCGCCACTCGTCGCCGGCGGCGGCCCGGGCCTCGGGGATCGTCTTCAGGAGGTCCCAGAGGAACCGGAAGTCCAGACGCCGCCAGGCCAGGCGCGTCGCCCGGTCGTGCAGCTCTGCGGAGGAGAGGCGCTCGAGCTCGCTCCGATCGGTCATGCCGGCAGCATAGCCCCGCGGGCGCGCGCCTGGTCCGGTCCCGCCCGTACAATCGCGCGCGTGGGCACCGACAGGCTGGTCATCCACGGCGCCCGTGAGCACAACCTTAAGAACGTCACGCTGGAGCTCCCGCGCGACAAGCTGATCGTGTTCACGGGCCTCTCGGGCTCCGGGAAGAGCTCGCTCGCCTTCGACACGATCTACGCCGAGGGCCAGCGGCGCTACGTGGAGTCCCTCTCGGCCTACGCGCGGCAGTTCCTCGGGCAGATGGAGAAGCCCGACGTGGACTTCATCGAGGGGCTCTCGCCGGCCATCTCGATCGATCAGAAGTCCACCTCCCGCAACCCCCGCTCCACGGTGGGGACGATCACCGAGATCTACGACTACCTGCGGGTCCTGTTCGCCCGGATCGGGCGCCCGCACTGCCCGCGCTGCGGCCGGCCGATCGGGCGCCAGACCCCCGAGCAGATCGTCGACCAGGTCATGGAGCTGCCGGAGGGCACCCGGTTCCAGGTGCTCGCGCCGGTGGTGCGGGGGCGCAAGGGCGAGTACGAGAAGCTCCTCCAGGACCTCGCCCGCCGGGGGTTCGTCCGGGCCCGGATCGACGGCGAGGTCCGCGAGCTCTCCGAGCAGATCCGCCTGCCCCGGCACTACAAGCACACGATCGAGGTGGTGGTGGACCGGCTCGTGGCGCGGCCGGACATCCGTCGGCGCCTGGCCGACTCGATCGAGACGGCCCTGCAGCTCACCGAGGGCATCGCGGCCATCGCCGTGCAGACCCACGAGGGCGAGGACGTCCAGGTCTTCAGCCGATCCCTGGCCTGCACCCACTGCGGCATCTCCTTCGAGGAGCTCCAGCCGCGGAACTTCTCGTTCAACTCGCCCTACGGGGCCTGCCCGACGTGCGACGGGCTCGGCACGCGCCTGGAGGTCGACCCCGAGCTCGTCGTGCCGGACCCCGACCTCTCGATCGCCGAGGGCGCCATCGCGCCGTGGGCCGGCACACGCCTGGAGTACTGGGACCGGGTGCTCGAGGCGGTGGCGGAGGCGCACGGCTTCTCGGTGCACACGCCCTGGCGCAGGTTGCCCAAGGCCGCCCGGGACGTGGTGCTCTACGGATCGGACCGGGAGATCTACGTCCGGTACCGGAACCGCTACGGTCGGATGCGCGCCTACTACACGACCTACGAGGGCGTCATCCCGGTCCTCGAGCGTCGGCACGCCGAGACCGACTCCGACGCGCAGCGCGAGCGCCTCGAGCAGTTCATGCGCGAGATCCCCTGCCGGGCCTGCGGCGGCGCCCGCCTCAAGCCCGAGAGCCTGGCGGTGCGGGTCGGCGGCCTGAACATCGCCGAGCTCACGGCGCGCTCGATCCGGGACGCCCTCCGCTTCTTCGACGAGGTCGAGCTCACCGAGCGCGAGCGCATGATCGCCGAGCGCCTCATCAAGGAGATCCGGGCCCGCCTCGGCTTCCTCGTGGACGTGGGCCTGGACTACCTCACGCTCGACCGGCCCTCGGCCACCCTGGCCGGAGGGGAGGCGCAGCGGATCCGGCTCGCGACGCAGATCGGCAGCGGCCTCGTGGGCGTGCTGTACATCCTCGACGAGCCCTCCATCGGCCTGCACCAGCGGGACAACCGCCGGCTGATCGACACCCTGCTGCGGCTGCGGGATCTCGGCAACACGCTCATCGTCGTCGAGCACGACGAAGCGACGATCCGGGCGGCCGACCACATCGTGGACATCGGCCCGGGGGCGGGGGAGCACGGCGGCGAGATCGTGTACTCCGGCGACCTGGATGGGCTGCTGCGCTGCGAGGCCTCCCTCACCGGGGCGTTCCTGTCGGGGCGGCGGCAGATCCCGACGCCGCAGGTGCGACGGAGCCCCGGCGACCGCTGGCTGAAGGTGCTCGGGGCCCGCGAGCACAACCTGAAGGACGTGGACCTGGAGATCCCCCTCGGCCTGTTCGTGTGCGTGACGGGCGTGAGCGGCTCCGGCAAGTCCACCCTGATCCAGGAGGTCCTGCTGCGGGCCCTCATGCAGAAGCTGTACCGGTCCCGGGTCGTGCCGGGGAAGCACCGCCGCCTCGTGGGCTGGGAGCAGATCGACAAGGTCATCGACATCGACCAGTCGCCGATCGGTCGGACGCCCCGCTCCAACCCCGCCACCTACACCGGCGTGTTCGACCACATCCGGGCTCTCTTCGCGCAGGTCCCGGAGGCGCGGGTCCGCGGCTACAAGCCGGGACGCTTCTCCTTCAACGTGCGCGGGGGACGGTGCGAGCACTGCGCCGGCGACGGCCAGATCAAGATCGAGATGCACTTCCTGCCGGACGTCTACGTGACGTGCGAGGTGTGCAAG
>SIRV01000091.1 GCA_004366195.1 Actinomycetota bacterium | reverse complement strand
TGCCGGGCGGGCCGGTGAGCCCGACGACGTGCGCCCGCCCGGCGCGCGGGTAGAGCGCCCGCAGCGCCGCCGCCGCGTCCGGGCCGCCCGTCTCGAGCAGCGTGAGCAGCCGCGCGAGGGCCGCGCGGTCGCCCCCGACCGCTCGGTCCACCAGGCCGGGCGCGGCCGTGCGGGGCCGCTCGGCGCTCATGCCAGGCCGCTCGCGCGCCGGGCCCGGCGCGCCGCCACTGCCTCGCGCACGAAGGCTACCGTGTCGGCCAGCGGGGTGCCCGGCCCGAACACCGCCGCCACCCCGAGGGCGCGCAGGTCGGGCAGCCACGCCTCGGGGAGCACCGCCGCGTGCTCGAGCCGGTCCGGTGCCGCGAGCTCGATCGTCGTGCGGTTCGCGCTGACGTCGAGGACGCTCCGGCGGCGCCCTGCGAGGGCGGTCTCGAGGTCCGAGACGATCCGGGGGGTCCAGCCCTCCGGGCCGACGACCAGCCACTCGTCCGGGCCGAGCCACAGGGCCTCGGCACCGGCGAACGCGCCCGCGGTGTTCGGCTCGAGCGGGAGCCCCAGCCTGGCCGCGTCCTCCGGCTCGCACCGCAGGTCGACCTGGGCGAGGAAGGCGAGCTCGCGCGCACCGAGGCGCGCGAGGTCGGCGAGGCGGTCGGCGAGGGGTGCCCGGGGCTCGATCATCGCAGTCGGCTCCCCTCGGGGTCGTACAGGACGGGCTCGACCACGCGCGCCGCGACGGGGCCCCCGGCGAGGGGGGCGACGAGCGCGGTGCCGATCCGCGACCGTCCCGCCTCGACGAGGGCGAGGGCGAAGGTCCGGCCGAGGGTGGGGCTCCGGTAGCTCGAGGTCACCCAGCCGAGCGCGTGGGCGGGCGGCTCCACCGGGCCTTCGACCAGCTGCGCGCCCTCGGGGAGGAGCGCCTCCGGGTCCTCGGGCAGGAGCCCGACGAGCTGGCGCCGATCGGGCCGGCGGAGCTCCGGCCGCGCGAGGGACCGGCGGCCGACGAAGTCCGAGCCGTCGGTCCGCACCAGCCACCCGAGCCCGACGTCCTCGGCCGTCACCGTCCCGTCGGTGTCCTGGCCGACGATGATGTACCCCTTCTCGGCGCGCAGGACGTGCATGGCCTCGGTCCCGTACGGCTCGAGCCCGAGGGGCTCGCCCGCCTCGAGCACCGCCTCCCATAGGCCGAGCCCGTACCGGGCCGGGACGTGCAGCTCGTACGAGCGCTCGCCGGTGAAGCTCACGCGGAGGATCCGGGCGGGGACGCCCGCGAGGGTCGCCTCCCGCACGGCCATGTGCGGGAACGCGTCCGGGTCGAGGTCCACGCTCAGCTCGAGGGCGGCGACGACCTCCCGCGCCCGCGGGCCCGAGACGGCGGCCACGGCCCACTGCTCCGTCACGCTCGTGCACCACACCCGCAGGTGCGGCCACTCGGTCTGCAGCCACTCCTCGAACCGGTCGAGCACGGTGGCCGCGCCGGACGTGGTCGTGGTGACGAGGAAGCGGTCCTCGGCGAGGCGCACGGCGACCCCGTCGTCCACGATCATGCCGTCGAGGCCGAGCATCACGCCGTAGCGGGCCCGCCCGACCGGGAGCGTCGACATCCGGTTCGCGTACATCCGGTCGAGGAAATCGGCGGCGTCGGGGCCGACGACCTCGATCTTGCCGAGGGTCGAGGCGTCGAGCACCCCGGCGGCCGTGCGCACGGCCAGGCACTCGCGCGCCACGGCCGCGTCCATGTCCTCGCCGTCCTTCGGGTAGAACCGGGGTCGCTTCCACTGCCCCACGTCCTCGAAGACGGCTCCGCGCGCGACGTGGGCGGGGTGCATCGGCGTCGTCCGCACCGGGTCGAGGAGGGTCGGCCCTCGGTCGAGCCCCGCGAGCGCCGAGTAGGGGACCGGCGTGTACGGCGGCCGGGGGTTCGTCGGGGCCTGCGAGCCGTGGGGGAGACCCAGGAGCTCGTTCACGATCTCCACGGTGAGCACCCCGCTGGTCCTGCCCTGGTCGATCGTGGTCCCGATGTACGTGGCGCGCTTCACGTGCTCCACCGAGCGGAGTCCCCGCCGCACGGCGCTCGCGACGTCGGCCACCGTCTGGTCGCGCTGGGGCTCGACGTACTTGTCCGCGTCGTCGCCCTCGCGGATGCGGAACAGGGGCGCCGTCGGCGGGACCTCGCCGGCCGCGGCGCCGACGACCTCGAGCCACTCCGGGCCGGTGCCGTCCGGCACGAAGCAGGCCCGGGCCTCGTCGTAGCGCACCCCGGCCCCGATCGCGCGCGCGAGCTGGATCACGGGGCTGAAGCCGCCGCTCACCGCGAGCAGGTCGGCCTCGAGCGCCTCCTCGCCCCCCTCGGGGTCCCGGACGCGCACGGCCCGGAGGGCCGGGTCGCCCTCGGTCCCGACCACGAGCCAGCCGGCGCGGCGCTCCACCCCCCGGAGGTCGACGCCCGCCGCGTCCACCGGCGCCGGCTCGAGGAGCACGACCCGAGCCCCGGCGGCGGCGAGCGCGGCCGCCGCCAGGTGGCCCCAGGCGTTCGTGCTGAACACGACGGCGCGCTCGCCGCAGAGCACCCCGTACCGCTCGAGGTACGTCCGAGCGGCACCGGCGAGCATCACCCCCGGTCGGTCGTTCCCGGCGAACGCGACGGTCCGCTCGTGGGCGCCGCTTGCGAGGACGACGCGCCGGGCCCGCAGGTGCCAGACGCGGTCCACGGCGGGCGCGCGCTCGTAGGCCACGACGTAGCCGTCGTCGTAGATGCCGGTCGCCGTGGTGCGCGGCAGGCACCGCACGTCCGCGGGCGGGTCGTCGATCCGGTGGCCCTCGTCGATGAGGATCACCCGCTCGCCCCGGGCGGCGGCCTCCCGCGCGGCCGCGCGTCCCGCGGGACCGGCCCCGATCACCACCGCCTCGGCGTGCCGGTGGGTGTGGACGGACGGGCGGGCGGGCACGTCCTCGGTCGGCAGGCGCCCGACGCCCGGCCGGGGCACGACCTCCATGCCCGGCTCCACGGGGAGCGTCGTCGCGGCGAGGATCGGCGAGAACCACGGTGCGCGCACCTCCACGTAGGCGTTGGGCTCCTCGACCCCGGCGGCGACGATCCCCCGGGGCCGGCCGAGGATCGGGCTCCGGAACCCCCCCACGATCCCCGCCCCGAGCAGGGCCGAGGCCACCGTGTCCCCCTCGAACGCAGGGATCTCGCGGCCGTCGAAGCGGAGCGCGAGCGGCCGGTCCCGGTCCACCCACGCGCCGCCGGTCGGGAGCCGCCGGGGGCCCGTCACGTCCCTGCCTCCGGGAGCGGCTCGTCGAGGCGGGCGGTCGCGAGGAAGCGGTGGGTGGCGGTGTCCCGCAGGGCGTGGAACCAGCGACGGCACCCAGCGGCGTGGAACCAGCGCTCGGCGAAGGGGCCCTTCGGGTTGTCCCGCATGAAGAGGTAGTCCGCCCACGCCTCGTCGGAGAGGCCGTCGGGGTCGGCGGGGTAGGCGATGCCGGCCTGCCCCCCGTAGCGGAACTCGACCTCGTCCCGGGGGCCGCACCAGGGGCAGCGGATCAGCAGCACGGCGTCCCCCGCATCAGTGCGCCACCGCCGCGGCGCCGTGCTCGTCGACGAGCGCGCCGGTGGTGAAGCGCTCGAGCGAGAAGGGTTCGGCCAGGGGGTGGGGGCGCCCGTTCGCGATCGTGTCCGCGTACACCCACCCCGAGGCCGGCGTCGCCTTGAACCCGCCGGTCCCCCAGCCGCAGTTCAGGTACAGCCCCTCGATGGGGGTGAGGCCGATGATGGGCGAGGCGTCGGGGCACACGTCCACGATCCCAGCCCAGGTCCGGAGGAGCTGCGCGTGGCGGAAGATCGGGAACAGCTCGAGGGCCGCGGCCATCTGGTGCTCGATCACGTGGAAGGAGCCCCGCTGCCCGTACCCGTTGTAGGCGTCGATCCCCGCCCCCATCACGAGCTCGCCCTTGTCGGCCTGGGAGACGTAGACGTGGACCGCGTTCGACATCACGACGCAGCCGAGGACGGGCTCGTACAGGTTCGACACGAGGGCCTGGAGCGGGTGGGACTGCAGCGGGAGCCGGAGGCCGACGCGCTCGGCGAGCACGCTCGTGTGCCCGGCGGCCGCGAGGGCGACCGCCCCCGCCCGGATCGGCCCGGCGTCCGTCTCCACGCCGACGACCCGGCCCCGCGCGTCCCGCAGGAACCCCGTCACCTCCAGGTGCTCGACGATGTCCACGCCGAGCTCGCTCGCCCGGGTGGCGTAGGCCCAGGCCACCCGGTCGTGCCGGGCGACCCCCGCCCGCCGCTGGAGGGTCGCGCCGAGGACCGGGTACCGCACGTCGGGGGAGACGTTGAGGATGGGGCAGAACGCGCGGACCTCCTCTGGCTCGAGCCACTCTGCGTCGATCCCGGCGAGGCGGTTCGCCTCCACCCGGCGGCGCCCCTCCCGAACGTCCCCCAGGGTGTGGGCGAGGTTCATCACGCCGCGCTGGCTGAACTGCAGGTCCCAGTCGAGCTCGTCCTCGAGCCCCTCCCAGAGCCGGAGCGCGTGCTCGTAGATGGCCTCGGAGGCCTCCCAGAGGTAGTTGGAGCGGATGATCGTGGTGTTGCGCGCCACGTTGCCCCCCGCGAGCCACCCGCGCTCGACGACGCACACATCGCGGATCCCGTGGTTCCGAGCGAGGTAGTAGGCGGTGGCGAGGCCGTGGCCGCCGCCCCCTACGACGACCACCTCGTAGGAGGGCTTCGGCTCGGCCGAGCGCCAGAGGTGCTCGGGCTCGGGGCGCGCGCCTGGCATCGGGCGGAGGGTACCTGCGGGCCCCCGCCGCATGGGAGGCGCGTGTCGCGCCCTCCGCAACGAGGTGCGCGCGAGGCCGCTCCTGTGGTACGGTTCGGCCCCTCCGAGGGTCGCCCGCCCCTCGGGCGCACCGGTGGGGGCTCGGATGGAGGACGGCGGCAACCTGCGGTCGGTGCGGCGCGCGATCAGCGCGCTCGAGCACATCTCCGACGCCGGCGAGCTCGGGGTCACGGAGCTCGGCCGGCGCCTCGGCGTGCACAAGGCCACGGCCTCGCGCCTCGTCGCCGCCCTCGCCGAGCGCGGCTTGCTCGAGCGCGACCCCGCGACCGAGAAGTACCGGCTCGGCTTCGGCCTCATCCGGCTCGCCGGCGCGGCCATGGCGGAGCTCGAGATCGTCCGCGTCGCCCGACCGCTCCTCGAGGAGCTCGCGGATCGCACGCGCGAGACCGTGAACCTCGGGGTGCTCTCGGGCGACGCGGTCGTGTACGTGGACCAGGTGAACGGGAGCCGCTCGGTCGTCTCCGTGAACTGGGTCGGGCGGCGGACGCCGCTGCACTGCACCTCCAACGGCAAGGTGCTCCTGGCGTGGATGGAGCCGGCCAAGCGCCGACCGTTCCTCGCCCGCCTGGAGGCCTTCACGCCGCGGACGATCACCGACCCAGCCGTCCTCGAGGAGCAGCTGGAGCAGGCCCGTCGCCGCGGCTACGCCCAGACGATGGAGGAGCTGGAGGAGGGCCTGAACGCCGTGGCGGCCCCCGTCCGGCAGGCGGACGGCACGGTGGCGGCGGCGCTCTCGGTGAGCGGACCCGCCTTCCGGCTCCGGCCGATCGACCTGCCCAGGGTGGCCCGCCACACGGTGGAGATCGCCGACGCGATCTCGCGTCGGCTCGGCTACGTCGAGCGACGCTCGGCGCTCGCAGGGAGGTGAGGGATGATCGCGTGGGACCGCTACCGACGACCGGTCGCGTCGCTGCTCGACGCTGTGGGGGCGACGCCGCTCGTACGGCTCTCCCGCATCGCCCCCGAGATCGAGCTCTACGCGAAGGTCGAGTGGTACGGCCCCACCGGCTCGGTGAAGGACCGGATCTACCGGTTCATGCTGGAGCGGGCCGAGGAGCGCGGCGAGCTCCGCCCGGGGATGACGGTGATGGAGTGCACGACCGGTAACGCCGGCATCGCCTGCGCCGCGGTGGCCGCGATCAAGGGCTACCCGTGCACGATCATCATGCCGGAGGGGATGGGCGAGGAGCGCAAGAAGCTGGTCCGCGCCTACGGCGCCGAGCTGATCCTCACCCCCGGCGGCGAGTCCGACGTGGACCTGGCCCTGGCCAAGATGGAGGAGCTGCGCGCGGCGGACCCCGACCGCTACTTCGTGCCGGCCGAGTTCGAGAACCCCGACAACATCGAGGCCCACCGCCTCACGACAGCGACCGAGATCTGGGAGCAGATGGAGGGGAGGATCGACGCGGTGGTCGCCGCGCAGGGCACCGGGGGCTGGATCAGCGGCGTCGGGCGGTTCCTCCGCGAGCGCTCCGCGCCGACGCGTGTGTACACGGCAGAGCCTGCGGAGTGCGCGCTCATCTCCGCGCGGCGATGGGGGCCGCACGGGATCGCGGGGATCGGGGACGGCATCGTGCCGAGGAACCTGGACCTCTCCGTGATCGACGGGGTGGTGGCCGTGCCGACCGAGCACGCCCGCGAGATGACGCGCCGCCTCGCCCGCGAGGAAGGGATCTTCTGCGGCACCTCCTCCGGGTGCAACGTGGCCGCGGCCCTCGAGGTCGCCCGCGCCCATCCCGAGCTCCGGCGCCTGGTCACCGTGATCGCCGACTCCGGCCAGCGCTACTTCTCCTCGGCGCTGTTCGGGGACGAGGTCGAGCCGGTCGAGATCCCCGAGCGCGAGCACGAGCTCGACGAGCACACGCTCGCCATGCTCGACGCCCACGCCGACCGGCTCGAGGTGCTCTGGGTCGACGAGCCGGACCTCGTCAACTGAGCGAGGTCCCCGTGCGGCTGAACGGCGGTTCAGCCTCCGGGTATGCTCCGCCGCGGAGGTGGACATGAGCCAGGCGGGTACGTACCCGATGAGCGAGGAGGACCGCCGGATCCAGGAGATCGCCCGGCGGTTCGTGGACGAGGAGCTGATCCCCTGGGAGGTCCACGCCGAGGAGCACGGCGGCCGGATCCCCGAGGAGGTCCGCGAGCGGCATCGCCGCCGGGCGATGGAGCTCGGCCTGTACGCGATGAACATGCCGAAGGAGCTCGGCGGCGGGGGCTTCACCACGTTCCAGCAGGTGCTGGTCTCCGAGCAGCTCGGCCGGGCCACGAACGCCCTCGGCTGGTGCGTCCACACCCCGCCGTCCTGGGCGCCGGAGGTCGTCACCCCCGAGCAGCTCGAGCGCTGGATCGTCCCCACGATCCGGGGCGAGCGGCACGAGTGCTACGCGATCACCGAGGAGGGCGCCGGCTCCGACGTGGACGCCATCGCCGCCACGGCCAGGCGCGAGGGCGACGGCTACGTGCTGAACGGCACGAAGTGGCACGTGACGTCCTTCAACCACGCCGACTACTGCTTCTTCCAGGCCAAGCTGGCGGACGGCCCCCACGCGGGGGAGCACGCGATGTTCTTCGTGGACAAGGACACGCCGGGGGTCCGGCTGGTGCGCGAGCCCGCCTACTCGCACACGTTCCCCGACTCCCACGCCATCGTGGCCTTCGAGGACGTGTGGGTGCCGGCCTCGAACCTGATCGGGGAGGAGGGCGACGGGCTCGCCTTCACCTACGCCTGGTTCCGCTACGAGCGGCTGATGATCGCGGCGCGGTGCTGCGGCGCCGCGGAGCGCCTGATCGAGGAGGCGACGGCCTTCGCGAAGGAGCGGGTGCAGTTCGGTCGGCCCATCATCGAGCACCAGGCCGTGGCCCACATGCTCGCCGACTCGCTCACCGAGCTCTGGGCGGCCCGGCTCATGACGTACGAGCTCGCCAAGGACGTGGACCGCGGGGTGGACGTGAAGGTGCAGCACGCCCGGTGCTCGATGGCCAAGCTCTCCGCGAGCGAGATGGCCAACCGCGTGGCCGACCGCGCCGTCCAGATCTTCGGCGGGCGCGGCTACATGCGCGAGAACGTGGCCGAGCGCTTCTACCGGGAGCTGCGGGTGGATCGGATCTGGGAGGGGACCTCCGAGATCCAGCGGAACATCATCGCCGACCAGCTCGCCAAGCGCGGGGTGCGGACGCTGGCCGGCTGAGGACCGACCGGAGGAGGGAGCGGTGACCGACAAGCGGACGCTTTCCGAGCGCGAGCGCGACGCCTGGGCCGAGGTGCGGAGGCTCGTGGACGCCCTGCCGGCGGAACGGCTCGAGGAGCCGACGGTGACGGCGGACGGGTGGACGGTGAAGGACGTGCTCTGGCACATCGCCCACTGGTGGACCGACCTCGCCCGGATGTTGGACGAGATGCGGGAGGGGACCTTCGTCGAGCCCCCCGACGACGAGGAGGCCACGGACGCCGAGAACGCGCGCGTCCTCGAGGAGTCCCGCTCGATGTCCCTCGCTGACGTCGAGCAGGGGGTGGACGCCGCCCGGGCCCGCATGCTCGCCGCCTGGGACGCCCTGCCCGAGGTGGATGAGACCGCCGAGCGCTGGTTCGTCTGGGAGACGATCGAGCACTACGAGGAGCACCTGGCGGATCTCCGGCGCTTCGCCGGCTCCTGAGCGGGGCTACAGGCGGAAGCCGAGCTCGTTCGCGGCCACCTCCATGCACGTGCGGTGCATGCGTTCCGGGGTGACCTGCGGGTCGTTCATCACGACCTGGATCGCGAGGCCGTCGATGAGGCAGGCGAGGCGCAGGGCAAGCTCCTCGGCGGGGACCTCCGAGGTGAACTCGCCGGAGGTCTGGCCGGCTCGGATGATCTCGGCGATCTGGCTCCGCCAGCGCTGGTCGAGGGCCTCGCGATCCTTCGCCATCTCGGGGTCCCGCAGGGCGCGGACCCACACCTCCACCCAGAGGGCCCACTCGTCGAGCCGTCCGTATTCGGGCAGGTACCCCGGCACCGAGAGGTCGATGAGGCGCCGCAGCTGCTCGCGAGCGGAGGAGATCCGCCGGATCTCCCGGGACATCCGCAGGTAGAACTGATCGTTCGCGTAGGTGAGCGCCTCGGCCAGCAGCCGATCCTTCGAGTCGAAGTAGTACAGGATCAGGCCGGGAGAGACCCCTGCCCGCTCCGCGATGTCGGCGATGCGCGTCTCGGCGAGCCCCCGCTCGGTGATGACGCGCGCCGCCGCGTCGAGGATCTCCTGGTGCCGGTCCCGGGCCTTCGTCGCCGTCCCGCTCACGTCCTCCCTCCTGAACGCCGTTCGAAGCGCCGCAGGACCTGCCCCTCCGGGTCGCTGAACCGGCGTTCAGCGCACTTTATCCCGTGAACCGGGGTTGTCAACCCGAGCACCGCCGCCTCGGACTTGACTCGCCGTTCAAACTCGGGGGAAGATGCGGCCCGGAGGTCGCCCGAAGGAGAAGCGTGCGATGGCGGGTCAGTACGACGTGATCATCATCGGAGGTGGGCACAACGGGCTCGTGTCCGGCGCGTACTTCGCTCGGGCCGGCGCTCGGGCCGTGGTGCTCGAGGCCCGGCACAAGACGGGAGGCGCTGCGGACACCAGCGCACCCTTCCCGAACCATCCCGAGATCAAGGTCTCGACCTACTCCTACGTGATGTCGCTGATGCCGCCGACGATCATCCGGGAGCTCCAGCTGAAGCGGCACGGGTACGACGTCACGCCCTTCGGGCCCTACTACCAGGCCTTCCCCGACGGGCGCTCGATCAAGGTCTACGCCGACGACGCGGCCAAGTCCTACGAGTCGATCGCGCGGTGGTCGAAGAAGGACGCGGAGACGATGCCGCTCTGGGAGGAGTGGCTGAAGGGCGTGGCCGACGTCCTCGGACCGCTGCTCCTGCGGGTGCCGCCGAAGCTGGGCTCGATGGCCCTCGGCGACCTGCTGGCCACGGCCGACACGGCCTGGCGGATGCGCAAGCTCGGCGTCCGCGGCGTGGCGAGCGTCACGAAGCTGTTCTCGATGAGCGTCACCGACCTGCTGAACGAGTGGTTCGAGTCGGACGCGGTGAAGGGCATGCTCGCGGTGAACGGCGTGATCGGCACCTGGGCCGGGCCGGACGAGCCGGGGACCGCGTACGTGATGCTCCACCACTCCATCGGCGACGTCGGCGACGGCCATCTCGGGTCGTGGGGGTTCCAGCAGGGCGGCATGGGCGCCGTCGCGGACGCGATCCGGCGGTCGGCCGAGTCCTTCGGGTGCGAGATCCGCACGAACGCCCGCGTCGCGAAGATCCTCACCCGGAGCGGGCGCTTCGTCGGGGTCGCGCTGGAGAACGGCGAGGAGCTGTACGCGCCGATCGGCGTCACGACGATCCACCCGAAGATCGCCTTCCTCCAGCTGATCGACCGGGTGGAGCTGCCGCCGGACTTCGTGCGCGACATCGAGAACTGGCGCACGCGTTCCGGCGTGGTGAAGATCAACGTGGCCATGTCCGAGCTCCCGGACTTCATCGCCGATCCCGGCAAGGAGCTCCAGGACCACCACACCGGGTCCGTCGAGCTCTGCTTCTCGACCGACTACGCGGAGCGCGCGTTCCAGGACGCGCACATGGAGAAGAAGGCGGCGACGCGGCCCTTCGTCGATGGGGTCATCCCCACCACCCTCGACAAGAAGCTCTGCCCCGAGGGCATCCACATCTTCTCCATGTACACGCAGTGGGTGCCCCACGAGTGGAGCAAGGAGCCTCACCGCGAGGAGCTCGAGGCCTACGCCGATCGCTGCATCGACGAGTACACGGCCCTCGCGCCGAACTTCAAGAGCGCCGTGATCGACCGCCAGATCATCGGCCCCTACGACATGGAGCAGGAGCTCGGGCTGATCGGGGGGAACATCTTCCACGGCGAGCTCGCGGTCGACCAGCTCTTCCACATGCGGCCGGCCCCCGGCTACGCGGATTACCGGACGCCGATCCGCGGCCTGTACCACGGCTCGAGCGCGACCCACGCCGGCGGAGGCGTGAACGGCATCCCCGGCTGGCAGGCGTTCAGGGCAGCCGTGAAGGACCGCGCGCTGAAGAAGAAGTAGCCTTCGGTCCGTGGCGGCGAACGGGACGCAGGCGCGCCGCGACGCGCTGCGGCGCATGCTCGAGGCGCGCTCGGTGGCGGTGATCGGCGCCAGCGCGCGCGAGGGCTCCGTCGGGCACGAGACGATGCGCGAGCTCGTCGAGCTCGGCCGGTTCGACGGCGCCGTCTACCCGGTGAACCCCCGGTACGAGGAGCTGTTCGGGCACCGGTGCCACCCCTCGATCGCCGAGGTGCCGGAGCCGGTGGACCTCGCGATCATCGCGCTCGCCAACGCCCAGCTCGAGGACACCCTCCGGGCGTGCGCCGAGCGCGGCGTGGGGTCGGCCGTGATCTACGCGAGCGCGTACGAGGCGCCGCGGGAGGGCGTCCCCCCGCTCACCGAGCGCCTGGCCCGGATCGCGCGCGAAGCTGGGATGGCGATCTGCGGCGCGAACTGCATGGGCTTCGTGAACCTCGAGCGGGGGCTGCGGGCCACGGGGTGGGAGGAGCCGGCCGACCTGACGCCGGGCGGCATCACCTTCGTCAGCCACTCGGGCTCGGCGTTCGCGGCGCTCCTGCACAACGACCGCAACCTCCGGTTCAACCTGGCGGTCTCCTCGGGGCAGGAGCTCGTCACGACGACCGCGGACTACCTCGCCTATGCGCTCGAGCTCGAGAGCACCCGGGCCATCGGGCTGTTCATCGAGACGATCCGCGATCCCGCCGGCTTCCGCGAGGCGATGCGGGTGGCCCGGGAGCGCGACGTGCCGGTCGTCGTCCTCAAGGTCGGGCGCGAGGCTTTCACCCGGGAGATGGTGGCCGCCCACTCCGGGGCGCTCGCGGGCGAGGACGGCGCGTACGAGGCCCTGTTCGAGGCGGAGGGGATCCACCGGGTGGAGTCCCTCGACGAGATGGCCGACACGCTCGCGCTCTTCGTCGCCGGACGCCGGGCGGGCCCCGGGGCGCTCGCGACCGCCCACGACTCCGGGGGCGAGCGCGCGATGATGGTCGACGCCGCGGCGGCGGTCGGGGTCCCGCTCGCGACGCTCACGCCGGAGAGCACGGCGCGCCTGGCCGAGATCCTCGACGAGGGCCTGCCGCCGATCAACCCGCTCGACTTCTGGGGGACGGGGCGCGACGCCGGCACCGTCATCACCGAGTCGCTCCGGACGCTCGTGCGGGACCCGCACGTGGCGGCGCTCGCGTTCGCGGTCGACATGGTCACCGACGACGCCGACGAGGAGGGCTACTTCTCCTGCTTCCTGAAAGTGTGGCCGGAGACCGATAAGCCGATGGCGATGCTCAGCAACTTCGCCGGCGGCATCTCACGGAAGGACGTGCAGCGGATCTACGACGCCGGGGCGCCGGCCCTCGAGGGTACCCTCACCGGGCTGGCCGCGTTCCGCCACCTGTTCGAGCACCGCGACCACCGGGCGCTGCCGCCCCTCTCGGGCTCGTCGCCCGCCTCCGACGAGGTGCGCGAGCGCTGGCGCGAGCGCCTGCGCTCGGGCCAGCCCTTCGACGAGCTGGAGGGTCTCGCCCTGCTCGCCGACTACGGGGTGCCGGTGGTCGAGGCTCGCCGGGCCGAGACGCTCGAGGACGCGATCGCCGCGGCCGAGCACATCGGGTTCCCGGTGGTCCTGAAGACGGCGGCGCCGGGGGTGCAGCACAAGTCCGACGTCGGCGGCGTGCGGGTCGGGATCGACGACTCGCCCTCGCTGGAGGACGCGTACTCGGACCTGGAGCGGACGCTCGGTCCTCGGGTGACGGTGGCGAGGATGGTGCCGCCCGGCGTTGAGGTCGCGCTCGGCGTCGTGCGCGACGCCCAGTTCGGCCCCCTCGTGCTCGTCGCCGCGGGGGGCGTGCTCGTCGAGGTCCTGCGGGACCGGCGGCTCGGGCTTCCGCCCCTCGACGCCCCGCGGGCCCGACGCCTCGTGGACCGGTTGAAGATCCGCCCGCTCCTCGACGGGGTCCGGGGGAAGCCGCCCGCCGACGTGGGCGCGCTCGTGGACGCGGTCGTCGCGCTCTCGTGGCTCGCGCACGACCTCGGCGAGGAGCTCGAGGCCCTGGACGCCAACCCGGTGATCTGCGGGCCCCGCGGGTGCGTGGCGGTCGACGCGCTCGTGATCCCGCGGGCTCGGTAGCCGCCTGCGGCCCGCGATCAGACGAAGTGGCTCGGGTCCGGGTTGGTGCCCTCGGGCCAACCCGGGTAGTCGTCCCCCGGGTACTCCCACGGCGTCCCGTAGCAGGAGCCGATCTTCCGGTAGGGCTGGGCGTCTCGGCGCGGGTTCCGCTCGAAGTCGAAGACGTGCTCGAAGTTGTGGGTGTTCGCGATGCGGTCGGTGAGGTACGGCAGCCCCCAGTTGTCCTCGATGAACTTCAGGGGGCTCGAGAACTCGCCGACGGCGTCGTCGACGTAGCCCCGCTTCGCGTACGGGCTGATCACGAGCATCGGGACGCGGAAGCCGAGGCCGATGTCGTCCACCTGGGGCGGCGGCACGTGGTCGTAGAAGCCGCCCCACTCGTCCCAGGTGATGAACAGCGCGGTGTGCTCCCAGCCGTCGCTGCGGATCACGGCGTTCACCACCTCGGTCAGCCAGTCGTGGGCGAAGCACGTGCTCTCCGGCGGGTGGTCGGAGAGCTCGAAGCGCGGCGTCACCCAGGTCACCGAGGGGAGCCGGCCGGCCTCGATGTCCTCGACGAGCCGATCGACCGGGCGGATGCGCTCGGGGCGCCAGAGGTCGGTGTGGTACACGCCGGCGATGCCGTTCAGGGCGTTCCAGAAGTAGCCGGCCTGGTACTTCCCGGCGGAGTAGTAGGCCCAGGAGACGCCGATCTCCTCCAGCTGCTCAGGGACGCTCTTGAAGTTGAAGCAGGTGTCGTGCTTCGTGAGGTTCCCCTTGTCGTCCTTGACCAGCACGAAGACGTGCTCACCGACGGCGTCGCAGCCCCAGGACTTGAAGCGCTTCCCGTCCTCCCACCGGACCTCGATGTTCTCGGGGTTGTCGAGGGCGCCTCCCGACTGCCCCGCGACGAAGAAGAAGTGGTTGGGGTAGGAGGGGCCGCCGACCGACGCGAAGAAGTTGTCGCAGAGCACGTAGTCCC
Source organism: Actinomycetota bacterium (assembly GCA_004366195.1). Classification (GTDB taxonomy): domain Bacteria; phylum Actinomycetota; class UBA4738; order UBA4738; family HRBIN12; genus HRBIN12. Next base: position 3,851 of record SIRV01000091.1, on the reverse strand, counting down.
GGGCCCAGGCGAAGTAGTTGGGGATCTTCTCCTCGGAGAACTGGGTGTAGGCCCAGGGGTCGCCGAACTGCCCGATGCCGAAGCCGTCGTAGGTTCCGCCGTTCACGTGGTTCAGGTGCGCGGCGCGATCGTGGGGGAGGTCGCCGGGGAGCCAGTGCGGACAGTCGAGGAGGGGCACCTCCCGGCCGAACTTGACCCCCACCGTCGTGCCGTTCGCGCCGGGGAACCGCCCGTACAGGTTGTCGAAGGAGCGGTTCTCCATCATCAGGTAGATCACGCGCTTGATGGGCCACCGGGTCTCGGTGGCGACGACCGAGGCCGTGACGGAGGGCGTGGCGACCGGGACCTTCCGTTGCCCACCGGTGCAGGCGAAGAGGGTGGCACCGGCGAGCGCGAGGCCGGAGGTCGTGAGGAACCCACGGCGGGAGAAGGTGAGCCCCGGCGAGCGGTCGTGCTCGAGCCGGCGGTAGGAAGGATCGGGCTCGACCTCGGCGCTCCGGTGTCCGAGCGGGCAGCGGTCCTGGGGGCCGTCCATCGGCCATCCACCCTACCAAGCGGGGACGGTATCCTGCCTCGGCCCATGTCGGTGCGTCGGAACCCCCGCTCGGTCGCGCTCGCGCTCGCCGCGACGCTCGCGCTCGCCGCCTGTCGCGGCGACGCGGAGCGCACGGCTCCGACGACGCCGCCCCCGCCGGTCTCGCCCATCTCGCCCGAGCCCTCGCCCAGCGTGACCCCCCCGGTGCTGCCGGAGGAGCCCCCGCCGACCCGCGGGCCGGCCGCCCTCGACTGCGTGAACGGGTGGACGACGCCGCCAGAGGGCTCGCCGCGGTACCGGCAGCCCCTCGGGATCATCCGTCGGACCACCGGCGTCGAGGGGCCGCTCGTGGTGGTGGACATGCGGTACTTCGAGGGACCCGAGTCCCCGCCCTCCGACAAGGGCTACCTGCTCGTCGTCCAGCGCTGGTACATCAAGCTCTACGCGGAGCGCGACCCCGCCTTCCAGGGTCGGTTCCTGGTCGAGGCCCGCCGGTTCGGCCGAGGGGTGGCGGCCGTCGCGCCCTACGACACGCACGGGTTCCGCTCGCCGGACTGGATCGGTTTCCAGTGGCACAGCGCCGACCCCGACCCGAAGTCCTACCCCGGCCTTCCGGGCCGCTGGTCGGGCATCCCCTACGACTTCGTGAAGGGCGGGGCGGGCCTCGAGATCCCCGGCCTGCCCGAGCAGGTCGAGGGGTGCCTGGACGGGACCTGAGCGGGTCGGAGGTCTCGGCCCTCAGTCGGGGCCCGGCCAGGCGCCGCGCAGGGTGGCGCGGGTGAGCAGGAGTCGGACCGCGAGGCTGAGGAAGGACGTCCCCGTCACCACCGCGAGGGCGACGGCCGGCATCCCGAGGAGCGCGAGGACCGAGATCTCGAACAGGCGCGCGTCCCGTCCGCCCATGAGGAACCCGATCCACCGCTCCGGCGCCGGCGGGATGCCGAGGGCGGTGATGCGGTCCTTCGTGGCCATCGAGAGCATGGAGCCCGCGGTGGCCGCGACCACGAGCGCCACCGCGGCCCGGGGGTCGGTCCCGTCGGCGATGGCCCAGGCGCCGAGCCCGGCGAGGATCGCGGCGTCCGCGAGCCGATCCAGCACGCCGTCCAGGAGGGCGCCGCCCGCGCTCGTGCGCACCTGGAGGCGAGCGATCTCGCCGTCGACCCCGTCGAGGATGGAGGAGGCCGTCGCGAGGACCGCGCCGAGCACTCCGCGCCCCGCCCAGAGGGCCCAGGCCGCGCCCAGCGCGACCAGGAACGCGAGGAGCGAGACCGCGTCGGGGTGGATCGGCAGGTGGGCGAGGGCCATCGAGATCCGTGACGAGACGGGTCGGTTCAGGTACCGGGAGACGGGACCGTCGGTGTCTTTGGTGAGCGACCGGCGGAGCAGACGCTTGGCACGGCGGAGGTCCTCGGGGGTGTCGATGTCCTGCCACCAGGCGCCGGGCGGGAGCGGGACGGCCGCGAGCGGCTGGGTCCGGGCGAGCTCGGTCACGGCACCGGCGAGCGACGCGTCGCCTCGGGCGAGGGCGCGACGGTGGGCGTCGAAGATGGATCGGGGAAGGACGAACGCGCCGCAGTCGATCGCGGGGTCCCCGAGCTCCTTGGAGAAGGCGACGGCGCGCTCCTCGAGCATGCGGACGCGGGTCCCCTCCGCCCAGGCCTCGGCGTCCGGTGCGTGGTCCACGAGGACCGCCGGCCGACCCGCGCGCACGAGGGGCTCGAGGGCACCCTCGCTGAAGAGGTGGTCGGCCGTGACGAGCAGGAACAGGTCCTCTTCGGCGACGTAGGGCTCGGCGGCGGCGAGCGAGGCGCCGTTCCCGAGCTCCCAGCGCTCGGCGAAGACCGTGTGGACGCGGCCGGGGGCCGCGCGCCGGGCCACGGCCGCCACGGGTCCCGCCTGGTAGCCCACGACCACGACGACCTGCTCCATCCCCTCGGCGAGCAGGCGGCGGATGGCGCGCTCGAGGAGCGAGGGTCCCCCGAGGCGCGCGAGGGCCTTCGAACCGTGCCCGGTGACCTCGGCGAGGCGTGAGGACCTGCCGGCCGCGAGGATCACGCCGATCCTCGGCCGGGTCCGCGACGGCCCCTCGATCCCGGGCCCCGTCTGCGCTGCTCGACGCTCGGGAAGGATGTCCGCCATGCCCCCCTCCTCGGGCGGGTGGTGGGAGCCGCCCGCCCGCGACAAGGATGACCGAGTCGGCCCCCTCCTGGCAAACACCGCGCGGGGGCCTGGCGTGGGCTCACGATGCGACGGCGGGAGGGGTCCGTGGGGTTCTCGGGCCGAGCGCGCGGCTCCGTTCGCCTCGGAGGCCGGAGGGGGCGGCGGTCGCCTTCCTCGGTGCCCACCTGGAGATGGGCCCGACCCCGGCCGTGCGTGCGGCCGGCGCAGGTCTCCGGGCGGGACCTCGGAAAAACCTTGCCCCGATGTGACCTAGCTCACAGATGCCCGTGGCGGGTCCCGGTAGGGTCGAACCCATGTTCGGACAGCAGGCCTTCGAGCCGCTCCGGGACCGGGGCGGGGGGCCCCGGCGCGGCCGCGCTCGGGTGGGGGCCGAGCGGCTCGAGGTCCGGCCCGAGCCTGGGCCCGCCGATCCCCTGCAGGCGGCCGATGCCGCCCACGCGCAGGCCGGCCGGGCGCTCAGGCGGATGCTCCGGGCGGTGGTGGAGCTCGAGCGGACGAAGCGGTACCGGGAGGAAGGCGCCCGGGACACCGCCCACCTGCTGCAGATGCGCTACGGCCTCTCGGGGTGGAAGGCACGGAGGATGGTCCAGGCCGCGCACGCCCTGGAGCGCCTGCCCCGGCTCTCGGAGGCCCTGGAGGAGGGAGCGCTCGGGCCGGACAAGGTGCTCGAGCTCGCCCGGTTCGCGACCCCCGGGACCGAGGCCGGCCTGATCTCCTGGGCCGCCCGGGTCTCCTACGGTGCCGTGCGCCGCCGGGGCGAGCTCGAGGAGCGGCGGGGCCGGGAGCAGGAGGAGCGGGCCCTGCGGGAACGGGGCTGCTCCTGGTCCTTCTACGACGCCGGCAGGAGGTTCCACCTCGAGGCCGACCTGCCGGCCGCCGACGGGGCACGGGTGGCCGCGGCCCTGGAGGAGCAGGCCGCGAGGGTCCCGGTGATGCCCGGGGAGGAGGACGCGCGCTTCGCCCCCGCCCGGCGGGCCGATGCCCTCCTCGCGCTGTGCACGGGCGGGAAGGCCGGTCCCGGGGTCTCGGCCACCGTGGTGCTGCACGCCCAGGTGGGGGCCGCGGGGCGGGGCGCCGAGCTTTACCCCGGCGGGGTGGCAGATGCCGGGGCGGCGGCGCGCCTTGCCTGCACCGG
>SIRV01000090.1 GCA_004366195.1 Actinomycetota bacterium | reverse complement strand
GGGTGGCCCTCGAAGACGATCCCGAACAGGTCGTAGGTCTCGCGCTCGTGCCAGTCGGCCGTGGGGTACAGCCCGACGACGGAGGGGACCCGGGGATCCTCCTCGGGCAATCCCACCTTGACGCGGAGGCGGTGGCGGTGGGTCGTGGAGTACAGGTCGTAGCTGAGCCAGAAGCGCGGTTCGCGCCCCGGCCAATCCGTGGCCGTCACCTGCGCGAGGAGGTCGAAGGCGGTGTCGGGGCGGGATCGGAGCCGCTCGAGCGTGGGCGGGAGCTCCTCCCGGGGGACGACGACCACGACCTCGCCCCGCGCGAGGAGCGCGTGCGGCAGCTCGGCCCGGACCGTCTCCAGGAGCTCCTCGGGGCTCATCGGATCCGGCCCTCCCGCCGGACCTTCTGCTGGAGCTTGAGGATCCCGTGCATCAGCATCTCCGGACGTGGGGGGCAGCCCGGCACGTAGACGTCCACGGGAACGATCGTGTCGACGCCCTGGACCACCGCGTAGTTGGTGAACATGCCGCCGGCCGAGGCGCAGACCCCCATGGAGATCACCCACTTCGGCTCCGGCATCTGGTCGTAGATCTGCCGCAGGACGGGCGCCATCTTCTGCGAGACGCGCCCGGCCACGATCATGAGGTCGGCCTGCCGCGGGGAGGCCCGGAACAGCTCCATCCCCCACCGGGCGAGGTCGTAGTGACCGGCGCCGGTGGACATCATCTCGATCGCGCAGCAGGCGAGGCCGAAGGTGGCCGGCCACATCGACTGCTTCCGCGCCCAGCTCACGGCGCGGTCGAGCGTGGTGAGCAGGATCCCCCGACGGACCTCCTCCTCCGTCCGATCCGGTCCCTCGGCGCCCTCGGCGCCGAGGTGCACGCCGGGGAGGCGCTCAACCGGCACGGACCACCTCCCGCGCGCGCTCGTGCGTCGCCCGGGGTCGGGGACCCTCGGCCGACCAGTCGAGCCCGCCGCCGCGCCAGACGTACACGTAGGCGACGAGCACGAGGGCGAGGAACACCGCCATCTCGACCAGCCCGAACAGCCCGAGCTCGCGGAAGGCGACGGCCCAGGGGAACAGGAAGATGACCTCGACGTCGAAGATGATGAACAGCATCGCGACGAGGTAGAAGCGCACGCTGAAGCGCTCGCCCGCCGGCAGCCGGACCGGCTCGATCCCGCACTCGTAGGGCGCCAGCTTGGCCGGGGTCGGCCGCGAGGGGCGCAGCAGCGCCGAGGCGGCCAGCGAGCCCACGGCGAACAGCAGCGCGAGGCCCGCGAGCAGCGCGATCGGGAGGTACTCGCCAAGCATCCCGCGCATCCTACTTCGCCCTCCCCTCACCCCATCGGCGCGAGCCGCTCCAGCGCCGCGATCAGGCGGTCCTGGGCATCCCCATCCCGTCCGTCGGTGAGGTTCGCGAGCACCCGCATCGCGAAGCGCATCACCGGTCGGTTCGGCAGCAGGTACCGGGTCGAGGCCCGCATGATGCTCGGGCGCCCGATGGCCCGGGCGAACCACGTCCCGTACCAGAAGTACGGGGCGTACCGCTCGCGCAGCACGGCGGGGTAGCGCTGGGCGATCGCCGGTCGCCGGCGCGCGAGCGCTTCGTGGACGAGCTCTGCGGCCACCTCGCCGGACTCGAGCGCATAGGCGATGCCCTCCCCGTTGAACGGGTTCACCAGGCCCGCGGCGTCGCCCACGAGGAGCATCCCCGGCACCGCCGCCGGCCGGCGCGAGCCGCCCATCGGCAGCGGGCCGGAGCGCACCGGGCCGAGAGCCGTCTCCTCGGAGATCCCCCACTCGGGCGGAAGCATCGCCACGAAGGCCGCGAACAGGCGCTGGGCGGACACGTCGCGGAAGCCCCGGAACGTGTTGAGGAGGCCGGCGCCGACGTTCACGGTGCCGTCGGGCAGCGGGAAGAGCCATCCGTACCCCGGCAGGATGGTCCCCCCCTCCCGCAGATCGAGCCACGACTCGAACCACGGTCCGGGGTGACGATCGATCCGGTAGTAGCGTCGCGCGGCGATCCCCAGGGGGCGGCGCTCGTCCCGGACCACGCCGGCCTGGACCCCGAGCTTCGAGGGGGCGCCGTCGGCCGCCACCACCACCCGGGCCCGGACCTCGAAGGGCTCGGCCTCGCGCTCATCCGCGGGACGGGCGAGGACGCCGCGGACCCACCCGTCCTCGAGGATCGGGGCCAGGGCCTCCGTCCGCTCCAGGATCCGCGCTCCCGCCCGCCGGGCCCGCTCCGCGAGCAGGTGGTCGAGGTCGGCGCGGGTCCGGACGAGGCCGTGGTCGGGGAAGCCGCGGAGCTTCGGCCAGGGGAGCTCGATCCTCGTCCGTCGGGAGTAGACGCGCAGCCCCACCACCCGGGCGAACCCCGGATCGGCGGTGTCCACGCCCATCCGCTCCAGCGCCCGGACGCTGCGGGGCGTGAGCCCGTCCCCGCAGACCTTCTCCCGGGGGAAGGCGGACCGCTCGAGCACGGTGACGTCGAGTCCGTGGCGGGCGAGGTGGTACGCCGCCGCGGAGCCCCCCGGGCCGGCCCCGACCACGAGCACGTCGGTCTCGATCGCCCTGCTCCGGTCCGGCACCGTCCCCCACCTCACGGTCCGCTTGTGAAAGCCTTCACGAGCGATGGTACCGGAACCCGGGCGCAAGGATGATCCCCTAGCCTCGGGCATGGTCCCAGGACGCGAGGACGGCCGGGGGGACCCGCAGGAATCCGAGGTCGCGCACCTGCTCGGCGAAGCGCGCGAAGCCCTCCCCGGCGAGCAGCGACCGGTACTTCTCGTGCCAGGCGGACATGGGGCGCCGCATCGCGGGGTCCTCGGCCCGAAGACGCTCGGCGAGCCCGCGGATCGTCACGCCAGCGATCTCCGTCCAGGCCCGGCCGACGTCGACGGTGAGCGCCACCCGCGGGTCGGCGCGGACGTTCCGCCACGTGCGGCTGCCCCGGCGGGTCGAGACGTACAGCGCGTCCTCCAGCCAGACGAACCACAGGGGGACCACGTGGGGCGAGCCGTCGGGGTCGAGCGTCGCCACCGAGACCACCGGCAACCCCCCGAACAGCCTCCTCGCCGCATCGACGTCCACGCTCAGCCCTCCCCCGGTCGGATCGCCTCGGCCAGGGCCCGGAGGGCCGCCAGGGCCTCCGGGTCGCCGCGGGCGCCCGCGAGCGCGGCCAGCGCCTCGTCCACCAGGGACGAGGCGCGCTCGCGGGCGCCCGCCGGCGCGCACCCGTCC
>SIRV01000089.1 GCA_004366195.1 Actinomycetota bacterium | reverse complement strand
TCCAGCATGCGCTTGATGAGCTTGAGCTGCGCGAGATCCTGGAAGGAGTAGAGGCGCTGGGTGCCCGACCCGTGGGCGTCACGGATCGACGGTCGCACCAGGCCGGTGCGGGCCCAGTAGTCGAGCTGCCGGTAGGTGATCCCGACGATCCGGAGGACCTCGGGGACGCGGTAACCCTGCTCGGCCATCACAGCTCCGTAATTACGGTGACGCAAGCAAGCCTAGGCGGCGCCGTCCATCGTGTCAACGACCCGAAGGGCCCCGCGGGTCCGGCCGCCGCCAGTCCGGTAGGATGCGGCGACGCCCGTCGAGCGGGACGGGCAGGAGGGGGAGGTGAGGCCCGTGGGTGGCCGGAGCGGTTCGCGGATCCGCCGAGCGCTCCTCGCGGGGGCGCTGGCGGTGTGGATGGGAGTGGGCCTCGTCACGGCGCCTGGGGCCGAGGCCGGGCCGCTCCGTACGAAGCTCCTGCGGATCATGAACCGGGTCCGGGAGAACCACGACCTGCGTCCGATCCGCCTGAACCTGCGCCTCTCGGATGACGCGAAGGCGCACACGCGGAAGATGATCCGGCGGGGCGAGCTCTTCGACCCCCGAAACCTCGACGAGCTCCTCGAGCCGTACCGGTGGGACGACGTCGGCGCCGACGTCGTCGGCTGCCACGAGCGGCTGAACGGGATGGTCCGCGAGTGGATGCGCGAGCCCGTCCACCGGAAGATCCTCCTCCTCCCTGCCCTCCGCCGGGCGGGTGTGGGCGTGATCCGCGTGCCGGGGCGGTCGGGCTGCGGCCGCGACCAGGTCTGGGCGACCGCCATCATGTACGGGTGACGGGGCGAGCGGGCGCTACGCCTGGAAGTCCTCGGGGCGGACGTGCTCGAGGAACTCCCGGAACCTGGCGAGCTCCTCCTCCTCGTCCTCCTCGCCCTCCCCGCCGGGGATGAGGATCGCGGCCTCCGCCAGGACCTCCTCCGCCGCGTAGATCTTGCAGCCGAGGCGAACGGCGAGCGCGATGGCGTCGCTCGGCCGGGACGAGATCTCGTAGGCGTCACCGTTCCGCTGCATGTTGATGACCGCGTAGAACGTCCCATCGCGGAGCTCGGTGATCACGATGCTGTGCACCTGCACCGACATCTCCTCGAGGATGTTCTTCATGAGGTCGTGGGTCATCGGGCGCGGCGTCACGACGCCCTGGAGCGCGAGCGCGATGGAGGCGGCCTCCGGCTGCCCGATCCAGATCGGCAGGTACCGCTCCCCGTGGGTCTCCCGCAGCAGCACGATGGGCTGGTTGGACGGGAGCTCGACCCGCACGCCGGCCAGGCTCATCTCGACGATCATCGCCCTTCCGAGGTTAGACCTGCCGCCGCGACCCGGCAACCCGCCTCCGCGGGGGCTCAGGCCCCGGGCCGCCGAGGCTCGGGGGCGAGCTCCGGCAGGTACGGGAGCAGCAGGTCGGGGTCGGCGGCGAGCGCCGCGAGGTCGTGGACCGCGAGCAGGTCGGGGACGTTGCGGTACCGCTCCTGGAAGTCCAGACCGTAGCCCACGACGAAGACGTCCGGACACTCGAAGCCCCGGTACCGGATCCGCACCGGGACGATCCGCCGGGCCGTCTTGTCCAGGAGCGTGCACACCTCCAGGGAGGCCGGCTCGCGCGAGCGGAGCACGGAGAGCAGGTAGGACAGGGTGAGGCCGGTGTCGACGATGTCCTCGACGAGGATGACGTCGCGGCCCCCGATGTCCTCCTCGAGGTCCTTCACGATCCGCACCCGGCCCATCGACTCGGCGGCGCCTCCGTAGCGCGAGAGAGCCATGTAGTCGATGGCGAGGGGCAGGCGGATGGCGCGCATCAGGTCCGCGAGGAACACCGAACCGCCCTTCAGGACCGAGACCAGGACGGGCGCGCGCCCTTCGTAGTCCCCGGTGATGGTGCGGCCGAGCTCCTCGATCCGACGGCGGATGTCCTCGCGCCCGAACAGGACGCTGGCGACCTCCGGCATCGGGCCGATGCTAGCAGAGGGGTCAGGCTGCGAGCCCGTCCAGGGCCCCGACGAGCGCTCGGGCGACGGCGCGAACCGCCCTCCCCCACCACGGCCCCGGCTCCCCGGGGGGCGGGGGCGGTGGTACCGAGGCGGCGACGAGGGGCACCCTGCCCACCGGCCCTCGGGGGGTCGACAGGCGGAGGTAGCCGATCGTCTCACCGGGGAATGGCGGATAGACGGCGTCGGGATCCACCACGACCGCGCGCGTGACCCCCTCTCCCGCGGGGACGAGTGCGTCGAGGGAGGCGCCTGCCTCGACCGGGACCTCGCGGCCGGAGACGGCGACGGTGCCGAGGTCCTCGCCGGCGTCGACCAGCCGCCGTCGCTCGAAGGCGTGGAAGCCGTGGTCGAGCAGGGCCGCGGCGTCCGAGAAGGCGTCCGCGGGGGCGCCGAGGACCACCGCGGCAAGGCGCACGCCCTCGCGCTCGGCCACCGCCACCACGCAGTAGCCAGCCCGGCTCGTGTACCCGGTCTTGACGCCGACCGCGCCCGGGTACAGCCAGAGCAGCACGTTCCGGTTCTGCACCACCCGAGGCGGCCGCCCGTCGGGGGCGGGGATCTCGCGGACGCGCGTCGCCACGATGCTCGCGAACCCCGGCAGGCGGTACGCGGCGCGGGTGATGCGCAGGAGGTCCCGGGCCGTGGAGTACCCGCGGTCGTCCAGGCCGTTGGGAGAGGTGAAGCGCGTGTCCGTGGCACCGAGACGATGCACGCGGGCGTTCATCCGCCGCACGAACGCGTCGACGCTGCCTGCGACGTGCTCCGCGAGCGCGAGGGCCGCGTCGTTCGCCGACTGGAGCAGGAGGGCGTAGAGGAGCTCGCCGACCCGGATCCGCTCCCCCGCCGCCAGGCCGAGCTCGGCGACCCCGGGGGTGAGCCCGTCCCCCGCCGCGAGCTCGCTCACCGTGACGACCTCCTGGGGGGTGGTCCGCTCCATGACCACGAGGGCGGTGGCGATCTTCGTCAGGCTGGCGACGGGACGGCGCTCGTCGGCGGCCTTCTCGTACAGGACCTGCCCGGAGTCGAGGTCGGCGAGCATCGCTGAGGCCGCCGAGATCTCGGGCGGGCGTCGCGAGGGTTCCGGCGTGTGCAGGACCGTGGGGAACGGCGAGAGCGTGGTCCGTCCGCCGGGCAGCAGCACCGGCGTGGGGGGCGGCGTGGAGGTCGCGAGCTGCGCCCCGACCACCGCTGGGGGGACGAGCGCGATCGCGGCGGGCGCCAGGAACCCGAGGACCGCCGCGACGATGCGCCGGGCCGCCCTCCGCATCGTCAGCTCAGGTAGCGTCGCAGGTTCGTCCGCAGCAGCGCCGCCTTGAGCTTGCGCGACGCCTTGGCGAGCTCGACCAGGGTGGCCGAGGCCGCGCGACGGGCATCGGGGTTCCGCTGTCGCAGCTGCGGCATGACGATGGTCTCGAAGAACGCCGCCTCCCGCTCCGCGAAGTGCTTGTACATCGTCAAGTGCCGCGGCTCGACCCCGTACCGGAAGAGGTCCTTCACGATGGACAGCACGATGTAGTCGTCGCCGTCGTAGTACCGAGCCGACTCGGGACCGTGGGAGCAGATGAGCCCGAAGGACTCCAGCTCGCGGATCCGCTCGCGGTCCACGCCCGTCGCCGCCGACATCTCCTCCAGCGACATCTGCAGCCCGGTCGGCGGCTCGGCGAGGTCCTCGGCCGGCTCGGCCGCGGTGGGCTCGGTCGGCGCCTCGGCGACCTGGCCGTCGCCCTCCTCCTGCTGGCGCAGACGCTCCTTGATGACCTTGAGCGGGAGGTACTCATCGCGCTGCATCCGCAGGATCTGGCGGAGGCGCTCGACATCCTTCTCGTAGAACTTGCGGTAGCCGGAGGGCGTGCGCTCCGGCTCGATCAACCCCTCGGACTCGAGGAACCGGATCTTGCTGATCGTGATGTCGGGGAACTCCGTCTTGATGGTGAGGAGGACCTCCCCGATCGACTGGTAGTTGCGCGTGGGCATGCCTCACTCCCCCGGTGCGAAGAACACGAGCCGGAACCTCCCGATCTGCAGCTCGTCCCCGGAGGCGAGCTTGGTCATCTCGACCCGCTCGCGGTTCACGTAGGTGCCGTTCAGGCTCCCCAGGTCGTGGACGTACCAGCCGTCCTCGCGGCGGCGGATCTCGGCGTGCCGGCGCGAGACCGTGACGTCGTCGAGGAAGACGTCGTTGTCGGGGCTGCGTCCGGCCCGGGTGACCTCCGAGGTGAGCAGGAACGTCGACCCGGCGTTGGGGCCGTGCTTCACGAGAAGGAGCGCCTGTCCGGGCTCGAGCTGGTCTTCGGGGAACGGGAACTCCTCCGCTCCTTCACCTTCGATCTCGACGGGGCTGAGCCCCATGGTCGTGTCATCGTGGAGAGGAGCCCCGCAGTTCGAGCAGAAGCGGGCCTCGTCCTTGTTGGGATGTCCGCAGCGGGTGCAGTACACGGTCA
>SIRV01000088.1 GCA_004366195.1 Actinomycetota bacterium | reverse complement strand
TCTGTCGCCGAGCCCGACGGGCGGCGGGGTCAGCCCCACGGGGACGGCGAGCCCGACGGTCTCGCCCACCGTGAGCCCGACGACCTCGCCGACGACCAGCCCGACGGTCTCGCCCACCGTGAGCCCCCCGCCGCCGCCGCCGACGGACCAGGTCATCATCGGCGGCCACGACGTGCGGATCCTCGACGTGTTCGCCAAGCGCACCCGGGTCCAGGTCGAGGTCGACGGCCGCGTCTGGACGGTGGAGGAGGGGGCGATCTTCGCCGAGAGCTTCAAGCTCGTGAAGATCCTGGACGGCCGCTGCGCGCGCTTCCTCTTCGGGGACCAGAGCTTCGAGCTCTGCGCGCAGGCGAGGAAGTAGCCGTCGGGACAGCCGGCGCGCCGCGCACGGGGGGAGCGGTCGCCGGTCGGTGAGGGTGGCCTCGCGCCAGCGGGGCCACCCTCCGCCAAGCGCCCCGGGACCGGCCCCGCGCGGTCGGGCCGGTCCCGGGGTCACCGCTCCGGCCCCCGCGGGGGATGGCGCTCCTTATGATGGGGCCGTGCTCCGAGCGCTCACCGCGGGCGAGTCGCACGGCAAGGCCCTCGTCGCCATCCTCGAGGGCCTGCCGGCGGGCGTCCCCATCTCGCCGAAGGAGGTGGCCGCCGAGCTCGCCCGTCGGCGCCTCGGTTACGGGCGCAGCGGCCGTCAGCGCCTCGAGGCCGACGCCGTGGAGATCCTCTCCGGCGTCCGCCACGGACGGACGCTCGGCAGTCCGATCGCGGTGACCATCCCGAACGCCGAGTGGGAGACGAAGTACCGCGAGCTCATGGCGGTGGAGGGCGAGCCGGACCCCTCCGAGCGCCTGACCCGGCCCCGGCCCGGCCACGCGGATCTCGCCGGCGCGCTGAAGTACGGGTTCGACGACGTGCGGAACGTGCTGGAGCGGGCGAGCGCGCGGGAGACGGCCGCCCGGGTGGCCCTCGGCGCCTTCTGCAAGGCCTTCCTCGCGGAGCTCGGGATCCACGTGCTCTCGCACGTGGTGCGGATCGGCCGGGCGGCCTCGCGCTCGCGCCGGCTGCCCACCCCGGAGGACCTCGACGCGATCGACGCCTCGCCGGTGCGGGCCCTCGACCCGGCGGCCTCCGAGGCGATGGTCGCCGAGATCGACCGCGTCCGCCGCGAGCGCGACACGCTCGGCGGGGTCTTCGAGGTCCTCGCGTACGGGTGCCCGCCGGGGCTCGGCTCGCACGTGCAGGCCGACCGCAAGCTCGACGCCCGCCTGGCGGCGGCGCTCATGTCGATCCAGTCGGTGAAGGGGGTGGAGGTCGGCGACGGCTTCGCCCTCGCGGCCCGTCGCGGCTCTCGCGCCCACGACGCGATCCTGCTGCGCGGGGGACGTCTGGCCCGCGGGAGCCTCCGGGCGGGGGGCATCGAGGGCGGGACGAGCACCGGCCAGCCGATCCGGCTCCGGGCGGCGATGAAGCCCTTCGCCACGGTGCCGGAGCCGCAGCCGACGGTGGACCTCGCCACGATGCGCCCGGCGAGGGCGATCCGCCAGCGCACCGACGTGTGCGCGGTGCCGGCGGGCGGGGTCGTGGGCGAGGCGGTGGTGGCGTTCGTGCTGGCCGACGCGGTGCTCGAGAAGTTCGGGGGCGACTCCCTCGAGGAGACCCGCCGGAACCTCCGGGCGTTCGTGGAGGGGTTGCCGTGATCGTGTACCTGATCGGGATGCCGGGCTCGGGGAAATCCACCGTGGGACCGGTGCTCGCGGAGATGCTCGGGGTGCCCTTCGTGGAGCTCGACGCCGAGATCGAACGCGCCGCCGGCGCGACCGTGCGCGAGATCTTCGAGCGCGAGGGGGAGCCGGGGTTCCGCGCCCGCGAGGCGGCCGCCCTCGCCGAGGTGAGCACGCGGGACCGCGCGGTGGTCTCGTGCGGCGGCGGCGTCGTCCTGGAGCCCGCGAACCGGGTCACGCTCCGCGCCACCGGCGAGGTCGTGTTCCTGTCGGTGCCGCTCGAGGTCCTCCGGGAGCGCGTCCCCCCCGCGGAGGACCGCCCGCTGATCCGCCGACCCGAGGACCTGGACCGGCTGTACCGGGAGCGCGAGCCCCTGTACCGGGAGTTCGCGGTCCACGTCGTGGACGCCACGGGGACGCCGGAGGAGGTCGCGGCCCGCGTCCGCGAGGAGCTCCTGCGTTGGTCCGGGTGACGGTCCCGATCCCCGGACGCGCCTACGACGTGGTCGTGGGAGCGGGGGTGCTGGAGCGCGCCGGCGAGCTCCTCCCGCCGCTGCCCCGGGCCGAGCGCGCCTTCGTGGTGGCCGATCAGGTCGTGGCCGAGCGCTACCTCGAGCGCCTGGCGGCGGGCCTGGCCGCGGCCGGCCTGCCCCTCGTGCACCTCGGGGTGCCGGAGGGGGAGGAGGCGAAGTCGCTCGCCGTCTACACCGCCGTCCTCCGCCAGCTCGCCGTCCAGGAGGCCCACCGGGACGACCCCGTCGTGGCGCTCGGGGGCGGCGCCGTCGGGGACCTCGCGGGGTTCGTGGCCGCCACGTACATGCGGGGCGTTCCCTTCGTCCAGGTCCCGACGACGCTCACGGCGCAGGTCGACGCGGCGATCGGCGGCAAGACGGCGGTGAACCTGCCGGAGGGCAAGAACCTCGTCGGGGCCTTCCACCAGCCCGTGGCCGTCCTCGCCGACGTGACCACCCTCGCCAGCCTGCCGGAGCGCGAGTACCGCTCGGGTCTCGCCGAGGTCGCGAAGTACGCGCTCACGCTGGATCCCGAGCTCCTCGCGACGCTCGAGCGGGACCCCGGACCGGCGCTCCGCCGGGAGCCCGCGGCCCTGGAGGACCTCGTCGCGCGCTGCGTCCGGGCCAAGGCGGGGATCGTCGCCCGGGACGAGCGGGACACCGGCGCGCGCATGGTCCTGAACTACGGACATACGCTGGGGCACGCGCTCGAGCGTCTCGAGGCGTTCCGCGGCAGGACCCACGGGGAGGCGATCGCCGTCGGGATGCGCTTCGCGGCGCGCCTGGCCGAGCGGCTCGGCCTGGCGCCGGAGGGACTCCACGCCCGCCACGTCCGGCTCCTCGCCTCCCTCGGGCTGGAGACGCAGGGCGAGCTGCCGGGGGCCGGGGAGATCCTGGCGGCCATGCGACTGGACAAGAAGTACGCGGGGGGCATCCGGTTCGTGCTCCTCGAGGACGTCGGCCGGCCCCGGGTCGTGGAGGACGTGCCCGAGGGGCTCGCCCGGGAGGTGCTCGTGGAGATGGGCGCCGCGGCGCCGGTGGGGGGTGGGGCGTGAGGGTGCTGTTCCTGTTCGGGCCGAACCTGGGGGCGCTCGGACGCCGCGATCCGGAGCGGTACGGCGCCCGGACGCTCGCGGAGATCATGGAGGACGTGGTGCGCCGGGGCGCCGAGCTCGGGCACGAGGTGGCCTGGCGCCAGTCCGACCACGAGGGGGACCTCGTCGGCTGGCTCCTCGGGGCGGCCGAGGAGGGCTTCGGCGCGGTCGTCGCCAACCCCGGGGCGCTCACCCACTACTCCTACGCGCTCCGCGACGCGATCGAGGCCTCCGGGCTCCCGGTGATCGAGGTCCACCAGACGAACGTCCACGCCCGCGAGCCGTTCCGGCACCGCTCGGTGATCTCGGCCGTGTGCCGGGGGCAGATCGTGGGGTTCGGCGCCGGCGGGTACCACCTGGCCCTGGAGGCGCTGCGGTGGATCACGCCCTGAGGCGCGCCCAGGTCGCCGAGCGCCTGGAGGAGCTCGGCCTCGACGCGCTCCTCGTGACCCGGCTGCCGAACGTCCGCTACCTCACGGGGTTCACCGGCTCCAACGCCCAGCTCGCACTGGGGAGGGAGGGCGCGATCCTGCTCACCGACGGCCGCTACGAGGCCCAGGCGGCCCACGAGAGCCCCGACCTCGAGCGGCGGGTCTACCGGGACGAGGCCGCACCGCACCTCGCCCGGGCCCTCGCCGACCTGGGGGCCGCGCGGGTGGGGTTCGAACGCGAGGGGCTCACCTACGGCGGATGGCGGCGGCTGGCCGACGCGGCCGCCG
>SIRV01000087.1 GCA_004366195.1 Actinomycetota bacterium | reverse complement strand
GCCGGGCGGCCGGCGAGCGTGAGGCTGCCTCCGAGATCGGCCCCGACGGACGGCAGGCCGGCGAGGATCGCGGCCGAGACGAGCAGGAGGACGCCGGTCCGGGGCCGCAGCCCCGCCGCTGCGAGGAGGGCGCCGGAGAGCACGATGCCCGCGTAGGCGTTGCCGAGCCCGAAGAAGCGCTCGCCGTCGAGGACCCCGCCGCCGAGCATCGGGGTGAGCTCGCTCGGCCAGCCGAGCAGGGCGTCGATCCCCACGAGGACGAGCCCGACCACCCCGACCGTGGCGAGCGCCCGCCGCACGTCGCCGCGGCCGCGGAGCAGCGCGACGCCCGCGATCGCCGCCGTGGTCGCGCCGAGGGCCAGGGCGACCTTCCCCGGCGTGAAGGAGGGGAGCCAGCTCGTCGGCAGCATCGCGATGAGCAGGGAGCACGCGATGACGACGCCCCGAGCGACCCGCCGCGAGCGCCGGGCGCCGCCGGGTGCGAAGAGCAGCGCCAGGCATGCCGCGAGGACGGCGAGCCCGAAGGAGACGCCCGCCAGACCCGCCGGACCCACCACCCGCTGGAGCTCGAGGAACCGGCGGTGCAACGCCGTCGGAGGGTCGCCCTCGATCCGGATCGGGGAGCCGACCATCCGTGGGGGGGTCCGGACGCCGAGGAAGTCCAGGATGGTGGGCGCCACGTCGACCTCGGCGACGACGCCCCCGCGCCGGGTCGTCTCGGACGTCAGGCCGCGGATCGGCCCGTCCGGGTCGAGCAGCTCCTCCGGGGTGCCGCGGGCGAGCGCGATCGCGTTGACCGTCTCCCCGCGCTCGCGCATCGCGGGGGAGGCGCCCGCGCCGGCCACGATCACCAGCACCTCGACCGCGTCGGTCCGCTCGAGCACCGGGCGGACCAGGTCGAGAGAGGGGCCGACCACGACGTCGGCGGCGAGGACGTCCGCCTCGCTCGCACCGGCGTCGGTCCACGTCCGCGCGTACGCCAGCCAGGCGAGCGGGGTCCGCCCCGAGGCGTCCATCGCGGCGAGCGCGGCGGGTTCCGCGACGCCGTTCCCACCCATCCTCGGATCCGCGTACCCCACCGTGAGCCCGGCCTCGGCGAGCGTCGAGCCGAGGAGTCCGACGTCCCCCTCGCCGAGACGCTCGACGATGGCGGCGAGATCGACCTGGAGGCCCTCGCCGACGAGCCCGACCCGCGGCGGGCCGGGAGCCTCCGGCACCGGCCGTCCGGCCCCGATCGCCAGCGCCGTCCGTGCCGGCACGTCGGCCCCGCCGGAGGTCGTGAGCAGGCCGATGCCCTCGGCGAGCTTCGCCAGGAACGGATCGGCCAGGGCCCGCTCGTACGAGAGCTCGGGAACGACGACCAGCACGACCTGACGCTCCGGCGCGGCCTCGGCGGGTCCGGCCGCGCCGAGCAGCCCGGCGGCGAGGAGCAGGCAGCCGAGCGCCCGGCCGACGCGATGCTTCGGCGGCGATGCGGCCTCGACCGCTGCCGAGGCGTGGGCTCCGCGCATCACGATCCGTCGCGGCCGAGGGGTCGACCGCCCGGCTCCGGACGCGGCCCGTAGGGGGTCGGGATGAACTCGACGGAGGGCCGTCGGCCGCGCGGCTGCGGGTACAGCGCCAGCATCTCGCGGACCTCGGCGGGCAGGTCGGTGGAGACGTTCAGGCCGAGCTCGGCGGCGAGCTCCGCGGTGATCGGGAAGTCGTGGGTCCACCGTCCCTCCGAGAGGATCGTCGCGAGCTCCTCGGCCCGCTCGGCCGGAACGTTGTTCCCCGTGAGCAGCTCGTACACGAGGTCGTGCACCTGCTTGCGCGCCTTGCGTGCGAGATCGGCGAGGATCAACGTCTGGTCGTCGAGCTCGTTCGGATCCTTCTGCTCGACGGCGGCGAGGATCGAGGCCGCCGGGAACTGGCCGACCTGCGGGTCGACCGGTCCGAGGACCGCCGAGGGCGCCATGAGGATCCGGTCCGCCGCGAGGGCGATGAGCGTGCCGCCGCTCATCGCGTAGTGCGGCACCATCACCGTCACCTCGGCCGGATGGCGCGAGAGCGCCCGGGCGATCTGCTCGGAGGCGAGCACGAGCCCGCCGGGCGTATGGATGATGAGGTCGATCGGCACGGTGGGGTCGGTGAGCTCGATCGCGCGCAGGACCGCCTCGGAGTCGTCGACGTCGATGTAGCGGCCGAAGGGCAGTCCGAAGAAGCTGAACCCCTCCTGGCGGTGGATGAGGGTGATGACGCGGGTGCCGCGCCGTCGCTCGAGTCGGTTGATGGCCGCGACCCGCCGCGCGAGCAGGATCCGCTGCTGCAGGAGCGGCTGGAAGCTCGAGAGCAGGATGATCAGCCAGACGAGCCCCAACAGGTCCATCGCATCCTCCTCTCCATCGGCACGACGGGGAGCCTATCCCGTCCGGGAGGTGCCGCCGGACCGGGTCCTACACGAGGAGGCTGAGGAGGGCGATCCCCGCCCCTGCGCCGATGGAGGCCAGGCCGATCCCGAGGGCGCGACGACGGTCGCGCGCGATCGCCGCCGCGAGCTCGACGCGGCGCGCAGATCCCGGCGGTCCGAGGTTGAACATCCCCCGGAGGCCGTAGTAGGCGCAGAACCGCAGGCGGGCCTGGATGTAGCCGGCCGCGGAGGCTGTGGCGGGCGCGACGAGGGTCAGCCGCCAGGCGCGGTCGGCTCCGGCCAGGAGCAGCCCGAGTAGGAGCAGGAGCGTTCCGGCCGCGCCGACGTGACCCACCAGACGCCGGCGGGCGCGCTCGGCCGGCCCGATGTTGCAGACGCCGGGGACGTAGGCGGGATCGTTTCCCACGTGAACGAGGATAGGTGAACCGTGCCCGTCGGGCGCGGGCGAACGTGTGCATCGGCCCCCTCCGAGCGCGCTTGGACGAGGTCTCGCAGAGGTTTCGGACCGGTGTCACCCCGCTGCGCGCAGGTAGTCGGGCTCGTTGCCGGGGCGCCACTTGATGCTGCAGCCGACCGCCGGTCGCTGCTCGCCGGGGACCGGCTCGCCCGCGAGCACGGCGTCGATGGCGCGTCGGATGTCCTCGCAGGTCACCGGCACGTCGTTCCCCGGGCGGCTCCCGTCCAGCTGGCCCCGGTACACCAGCCGCCGCCGCTCGTCGAACAGGAAGGGATCCGGGGTGCAGGCCGCCGTGTACGCCTTGGCCACCTCCTGGGTCTCGTCGAAGAGGTAGGGGAAGGTGAACCCGGCGAGGCGAGCCTGCTCGGCCAGGCTCTCCGGCGCGTCCTCGGGGTACGCGTCAGGGTCGTTCGCGCTGATCGCGACGATCCCGAGATCGGCATCCGCGTAGTCGCGGGCGAGCTGGGCGATGCCCCCCTCGACGTGCTGCACGTACGGGCAGTGGCGGCAGATGAACAGGACGAGGAGCCCCCTCTTCCCGTCGAAGTCCGAGCGGCGGACGATCTCGCCGGTGCGGACGTCGGGGAGCGCGAAGTCCGGCGCCTCCGTCCCGAGCGCGAGCAGCGAACCGGTCGCCATCCGACACCTCCTTCGGCACGGTCGCCTCGATGCTACCGACCCGGTAGCCTGGACCGAGCGGGAGGTGGCGGGATGACGGAGAAGGAGGAGAAGAGCCCCCGGGGCGCGGCACGGAAGCGCAGCGCGGTGCGGGGTGACACCGAGGACGCGTTCACGCCGCAGGAGCGGGCGGCGATGCGTGAGCGCGCCCGCGAGCTGAAGGCGGCGCGACGTCCTCGCTCGGCCGAGGAGGCCGAGCGCGAGGTACTCGCGAAGATCGGCGAGATGCCGGAGCCGGATCGCGCGATGGGCGAGCGGCTCCACCGGCTCGTGCGGGATGCCGCCCCCGACCTCGTCCCGAGGCTCTGGTACGGGATGCCGGCGTACGCCAAGGACGGCAAGGTCCTCTGCTTCTTCCAGCCGGCGTCGAAGTTCGGGACGAGGTACTCGACGTTCGGCTTCACCGACCGGGCGAGCCTCGACGACGGCGCGATGTGGCCGGTCTCCTTCGCGCTCGCACGGCTCGGCCCCGCCGAGGAGCGCAAGCTCGCCGCCCTCGTCCGCCGCGCCGCCCGCTGAAGGGGCATCGGGTCGCGCGGAGGCGGACGGGAATCGAACCCGCCTGGGAGCTTCCGCCCCCACACCGGTTTTGAAGACCGGGGGGCCCACCAGGTGCCCGGACGCCTCCGCGCTCAGGGTACCGTCGCCGCCCCTCAGCGGTGGGCCCACGCGAGCATCGCGAGGCTCCCGGGGTCCAGCCGGCGAAGGCCGAGCGAGAGCGCGAGCTCCACGGCCCGGACGAGCTCGTCCCGCGAGGGGCGGCGGGCGATCTCCGGGTAGTCGCCACCCAGCACGAGCCCCTCCGGTCGGTACTGCCCCATGAGGTTCAGGTACGTCTCGGGGCCGAGCTCGGCCGCCACCCAGCGCAGGATCGCCTCGGTCTCATCGAGCAGCCCCGGCATGACGAGGTGCCGCAGCAGCACGCCCCGCACGGCGAGCCCTCGCTCGTCGAGCCGGAGCGGCCCCACCTGCCGGTGCATCTCGAGGATCGACCGGCGCGCCACCTGGGGGTAGTCGGGCCGGCGCAGGTAGCGCCTCGCCCGCTCGACGCTCCAGAGCTTGAGGTCGGGCATGTAGATGTCCACGACCCCGTCGAGCAGCGCGAGGGACTCCTCCGAATCGTACGAGCTGGTGTTGTAGACGATGGGCAGGCGCAGGCCGCGCTCGGCGGCGATGGCGAGCGCCTCGAGGAGCTGGGGCACGACGTGCTCGGGCGTCACCCAGTTGATGTTGTGGCAGCCGCGGGCCTGCAGCTCGAGCATGAGCTCGGCGAGCCCCTCGGCGGGTACCTCAGCTCCCTGCACCTGCCACGAGATCTCGAAGTTCTGGCAGAAGACGCAGCGCAGGTTGCACCCCGCGAGGAAGATCGTGCCGCTGCCCGCCCACCCGCGGAGCGGGTCCTCCTCGCCGTGGTGCGGGAAGGCCGAGGCCACGATGGCGCGGCGCCCCACGTGGCAGATCGAGCGCTCGTCGCGGCGACGGTCCACCCGGCAGCGGCGGGGACAGACCCGACAGACCGGCCCGAGGAGCTCCAGGGCCCGCTCGGCCCGGCGCGCGAGCTCGCCCGTCCGTGCGAGCGCCACGTACGAGGGCTCCGGCGCCCGGTGCGCCGTCCGTCGATCGCGAGCGCGCATGGCCGACCTCTCAGGTACCGCATCCTGAACCTTAGCCCCGTCCCGCCCGTACCTTCACCGTCCGTTAGCCGGGCGACACCTAGGGTCGTCCCGACGGAAGCCCGGGAGGGGCTGGCGGAAAGGGGGAGCACATGAGGTCACGGATGGTGATGGCGGTGCTCGCGGCGCTCGTGCTCGCGACGCTCGCCGCCGCGCCCGCGGCGCAGGCGAAGGCCGGAGACGTGATCGAGCGGGGGTCCTGCTCGGGCGCGAGCGACTGGAAGCTGAAGCTCTCGCCGGAGGACGGCAGGATCGAGGTCGAGTTCGAGGTGGATCAGAACGTGGTCGGGGACACCTGGCGGGTGCGGATCATCCACGACGGCGAGCTCGTGTTCGCGGGCAGGCGGACGACGAAGGCCCCCAGCGGGTCCTTCGAGGTGCGGATCGTCGAGCCCGATCACGGCGGCACCGATCGGTTCGTCGGGAGGGCGCGGAACCTCTCGACCGACGAGGTCTGCCGGGGCGTCGCGACGATCTGACCCCGGTCCGAGCATGACGGGGCCCGG
>ML214176.1:5595-7502 GCA_004366195.1 Actinomycetota bacterium | reverse complement strand
GCGTACTCCCGGAAGCCGTCGAGGACCAGGGGGATGGCGGCGTGGACACGCGCGTCGTCGATGTCGGCGTAGTCGTGGACGAGGGCGTTCCGCAGCCCCGCGGCGGGGGCGAGGCGCTCCGCGAGCTCCGCCGGGAGCAGGCCGGCCCGGGCGGCCGCGAGGAACGAGCCGCGGTAGTCGCCCGGCGGGGTCCCCTCGCGCTCCGTCGCGACGTGGACGTTGATGTCCACCGCCGTCTCCACGATGAGCTGGATCAGGCGCTCGACCGCGCGCCTGGGCCCTCCGGGCGCGAGGTACGCGTCCAACGTGATCCCACGGTGCGCCTCGAGCTCACGCAGGTAGCCGTCCAGGTGGCTCAGCTTCCGCCGGACGATCTCGGTCCGCACCATCAGCGGAGCCGCTCCCGGAGGGCGTCCGCCTCGATGCGGCGGATCCAGGCCGTGTCGAGGTAGCGCTTGATCGCGCGGAGCCGGAAGGCCTCGAAGGTGCCCGGCTCGAGCTCGAAGATCGGGCGACCGTCCACGGCGACCTCGCGGAGCAGGAGGGGGTCCGCCTCGTCCAGGACCACGAGATCGACCGGGCGGTCGGCGTGGATCGCGTCCGCCGCGGCCTCGCGCCGCGCGTCGAGGGGCCCTCGGTCGGGCTCGCCGTCGAAGAGCAGGCCGACGTCGAGGTCGCTGCCGGCGTGCTCCGTCCCCCGCGCGGCGGAGCCGAAGGCCACGACGAGGCGCACCCCGGCGCGCCGCAGGGCCTCCTCATCGATCTCGATGTCCACGGCCGCATCCTACGGCCGCAGCCGGTCGCGTCGTATCGTTCCGTCGAACCGGGACGCAGGAGGAGGCCCGCGATGGAGTACGTGCACCTCGGACGGCTCGGCCTCAAGGTCAGCCGGCTCTGCCTGGGGACGATGAACTTCGGACCGGAGACCGACGAGCCCACGAGCCACGCGATCATGGACCGCGCCCTGGACCTCGGCATCAACTTCTTCGACACGGCGAACGTGTACGGGCGGAGCAAGGGGGTCGGGGCGACCGAGACGATCATCGGGAACTGGTTCGCCAAGGGCGGCGGCCGCCGCGAGAAGGTCGTGCTGGCGACGAAGGTCTACGGGGAGATTGTGTCCGGGCCCAACGAGTCGCGCCTGTCGGCCCTGCACATCCGGCGAGCCTGCGAGGACAGCCTGCGGCGCCTCCGCACCGAGTACATCGACCTCTACCAGATGCACCACATCTACCGCGAGGCCGACTGGGACGAGCTCTGGCAGGCGTTCGAGGTCCTCGTGCAGCAGGGGAAGATCCTGTACGTCGGGTCGAGCAACTTCGCCGGTTGGCACATCGCGCAGGCCAACGAGCGCGCCCGCGATCGCCACTTCCTCGGCCTCGTCTCGGAGCAGTGCCTCTACAACCTGAACGACCGGATGAGCGAGCTCGAGGTGCTCCCCGTCTGTCAGGCCTACGGGATGGGGGTGCTGCCGTGGAGCCCCCTCGCCGGCGGACTCCTGGCGGGCGTGCTCAAGGGCGTCGAGGGCGGCCGCCGCGCGGGCGAGTGGGTGCAGGAGGACCTGCCGAAGTACCGGGACCGGATCGAGCGGTACGAGGCGCTCTGCGCCGAGCTCGGCGAGGAGCCGGCGGACGTGGCCCTGGCCTGGGTGCTCGCCAACCCGGCGGTGACGGCGCCGATCATCGGCCCCCGCACGCTCGCGCAGCTCGAGGGCTCGATGCGCGCGCTCGAGCTGAAGCTCGACGCGGAGACGATGAAGCGCCTGGACGAGATCTTCCCCGGCCCCGGCGGCCCCGCCCCCGAGGCCTACGCCTGGTGAGGGCTACAGCACGCCGACGCGGCGGAGGGTGCGCTCGCGCACCTCGCCGGTGAGCTCGCGCAGGCGCTCGGAGAGCCGGGCCACCGGT
>ML214176.1:0-5581 GCA_004366195.1 Actinomycetota bacterium | reverse complement strand
CTCGCGCATCACCGGGACGAGGAGCGGCTCCGCGCCCTCGGGGACCGGCTCGTCGCGCAGACCGATCACGTCGCCCTCCGGGGAGCGGAAGACCTGCTTGCGCCCCGGCAGGGTGGCCTTCTGCGCTGAGAGCTTCAGCACCGGCCGCCCGTCGAACTCCACGAGCTTGTAGACGGAGTCGAGGTAGGGCGCGTCGGCCGAGGTCCCCATCTTCGTCCCGATCCCGAAGGCGTCGATCGGGGCCCCCGAGCGGACGAGCCGGTCGACGTCCATCTCGTCGAGGCCGCCGCTCGCGAAGACCCGCACGTTCGGGAGGCCGGCCTCGTCGAGGATCCTCCGGGCCTCCCGGGAGAGGGCGTCGAGGTCCCCGCTGTCGAGGCGGATGCCGAGTCGGTCGGCCAGGCCGAGCTCCCGGATCACCTCGATCGCGGTGCGCACGCCGTTCGCCGTGTCGTAGGTGTCCACCAGGAACGTGGTGCGCGTCGGGTGGTCGGTGGCGAAGGCCGCGAAGGCCTCCTTCTCGCTGGGGAAGGCCTCGATGTAGGAGTGGGCCATGGTGCCGGTGACGGGGATCCCGTACCGGCGTCCGGCCTCCACGTTGGAGGTCGCCACGAACCCCACCATCGCGGTCGTCCGCGCCACCGCCATGGCGGCGTCGACGCCCTGGGTCCGCCGGAAGGAGAAGTCCACGAGGTCCTTGCCCCGCGCCGCGATCACGCACCGGGCGGCCTTGGAGGCGATCGTGGTCTGGAACGTGACCACGTTGAGGAGGTAGGTCTCGACGAGCTGGGCCACGGCGATGGGCGCCGTGACCTCGAGGAGGGGCTCGTCCGCGAGCACGATCCGGCCCTCCGGCACCGCCCAGACCTCGCCGGTGAAGCGGAGCTCGCGGAAGGCCTCCAGGGTCCGGTCGTCGTAGCCGAGGGTGGACAGGTGCTTCAGCTCGTCCTCCTCGAACCGGAAGGACTCGAGGAACGCGAGGCAAGGCTCGAGCCCGGCCGCCACGAGGAACCCGCGGTTCGGCGGCATGCGGCGGACGAAGAGCGAGAAGGTGGCGTCCTGGGTCATGCCGCGGCGGAGGTAGCTCGCGGCCATGTTGAGCTCGTACAGGTCGGTGAGCAGGGCCGAGGGCGGCATGCCGACAGCGTACGCGCTCGGGTCGGAGACCGTGGCAAGATGCTGGGACAGCGGTCCCGCGCGCTCCCGGTCCTTCGCAGGTGGGGGCGGCGCGGGCGCTGGGGGATGCTGGCCCCGGAGGCGGACCCATGTGGCACATCGAGCGCGAAGGGCTCGGCCGGCTGATCCGGCTCCTGGCCGACCGCGGCTACCGGGTGATCGGCCCGACCGTCCGCGACGACGCGATCGTGCTCGAGGAGATCGAGGGGCTGGAGGACCTGCCGGCCGGCGTGCGCGAGGTCCAGGGGCCGGGCTCCTACCGGCTGGAGCGGTCGAACGATGGGCGGCTCTTCGACTGGGCCCACGGCCCCGACGCCGGGAAGCGGTTCCTCTTCCCGCCGCGCGAGCGCCTGACCGAGATCCGCCGGGATCGTGAGGGGATGCGGGTCGGGCCGGCGCCGGAGGAGGACGACCGCCCCCTCGCGCTCCTCGGTCTGCGGTCGTGCGATCTGCACGCCATCGCGGTCCAGGACCGGGTCTTCATGGGCCTCGACGAGCGCTACCGGCGGCGGCGCGAGCGGGCCGTGCTGATCGGGGTGAACTGCGCGGTGCCGGGGGGGACCTGCTTCTGCGTCTCCATGGGGACGGGGCCCCGGTGCACCAGCGGCTTCGACCTCGCGCTGACCGAGCTCGCCGACGGGTTCGCCCTGGAGGTCGGGAGCCGCGTCGGGCAAGAGCTGCGGGACGCGCTCGGGGCCCGGCCGGCGAGCGAGGACGAGCGCGCGGAGGTCGACGCGATCGCGACCGCGGCGGCCGAGCGCATGGGCCGGACGCTCGACGTCTCGGACATGCCGACGCTGCTGTACCGCAACCGCGAGCACCCCCGCTGGCGAGAGGTGGCCGAGCGCTGCCTGGCCTGCACGAACTGCACGATGGTCTGCCCGACGTGCTTCTGCCACGACGTGGTGGACGACGTCTCGCTCTCGGGCGACGTCGCGACGCGCTCGCGGGAGTGGGCGAGCTGCTTCAGCGCCGAGTATTCGTGGGCGGCCGGGGTCGTCGTGCGCGAGAGCCACGCCGCGCGGTACCGGCAGTGGCTCACCCACAAGTTCGCATCCTGGATCGACCAGTTCGGCGTCTCCGGCTGCGTCGGCTGCGGGCGGTGCATCACCTGGTGCCCCGTGGGGATCGACGTGACCGAGGAGATCGCCGCGATCCGGGCGACCGACGGCGCCGTGGAGGTGAGGACGGCGTGAGCACGACGGAGCTCCGCGAGCCAGCCGCGCAGCCCGAGGGTCGGCCGATGCGGATCGCCGTGATCCAGCGGATCGTGCCCGAGACCCCCGAGTCCTCGACGTACTGGATGACCTGGCGCGGGAACGACGGCGAGGGCTACGCGTTCGAAGCCGGCCAGTTCAACATGCTGTACCTGTTCGGGGTAGGCGAGGTGGCGATCTCCATCTCCTCGAACCCGATGCATCCCCACCACCTCGGCCACACCGTGCGCCACGTGGGACGCGTGACGAACGCCTTCCGGAACCTGCGGCCGGGCGACGAGATCGGGGTCCGAGGGCCCTTCGGCAAGCCGTGGCCGCTCCACGAGGCGGAGGGCGGAGACCTCGTGATCGTCGCGGGGGGCGTCGGGGTCTGTCCCGTGCGTCCCGCCGTCGAGTCCGCCATGCGGAACCGCGACCGCTACCGGCGCCTCATCCTCCTGCTCGGGGCGCGGACGCCGGACCTCCTGCCCTACAAGGATCAGCTCGACGAGTGGGTCGCGCTCATGGAGCGGCTCGGCGTCGAGCTCCACCTCACGGTGGACGAGGCCGTCGGGACCTGGCTCTACGACATCGGGGTCGTGACCACCCTGTTCCCGAAGGCGCGGATCGAGCCGGCCCGCACCACCGCGTTCATGTGCGGCCCCGAGGTCATGCTGCGGTTCGCCGGTCGAGGCCTGCGCGAGCTCGGCGTCCCGGCCGAGCGGATCTACCTCTCGACCGAACGGCACATGGAGTGCGGGATCGGCCTCTGCGGTCATTGCCAGCTCGGCCCGTACTTCGTCTGCACCGACGGACCGGTCTTCCGGTACGACGAGATCGCCCCGCTGCTGGAGGTCCGGGAGCTGTGAACGTTCGGTCGAGACCCCGCGTCGCCGTGTTCAAGATGGCGTCCTGCGACGGGTGCCAGCTCCAGATCCTCGACGCCGAGGACGCCCTCCTCGAGCTGGCCGGCGCGATCGAGATCGTCAACTTCGCCGAGGCCTCCTCCGACCTGCGACCGGGGCCGTACGACATCACCCTGGTGGAGGGGTCGGTCTCCACGCCGGAGCAGGAGGCCCAGATCCGGGAGATCCGCGAGGCCTCGAGGATCCTGATCACCATCGGGGCGTGCGCGACCGCCGGCGGCATCCAGGCCCTGCGCAACGCCACCGGCCGGCTGGAGGAGTTCGTGCGGACCGTGTACCCCACCCCGGAGTACGTGCGGACGCTCGAGGACTCGCACCCGGTGGCCGACCACGTGCCGGTGGACCTCGAGCTCACCGGGTGCCCGATCGACCGCGGCGAGCTGCTGCACGCCCTCGCGAGCCTGCTCGCGGGCGCGAAGCCGCGCGTCTCGACCTCCCCCGTCTGTCTGGAGTGCAAGCGCCGAGGCGCGGTCTGCGTCGTGGTGGCGAAGGGCGAGCCCTGCCTCGGGCCGGTGACCCGGACGGGGTGCGGCGCGATCTGCCCGCGGTTCGGCCGCGGGTGCTACGGGTGCTTCGGGCCGGCGCAGGCGCCGGGGAACGCCGAGGCCCTCGGCCGTCGCTTCATCGAGCTCGGCCTGCGGCCGAAGGAGGCCGCCGACCGCTTCCGCTTCATCACCGGATGGGCCCCCGCCTTCCGGGAGGCCGCCGCACGGCTGGAGGAGGTGGAGCGATGACCCACCGCCGGGTCGAGGTCCCCGTCATCGCCCGGGTGGAGGGGGAGGGCGCGCTGCACATCACGGCGCGGGACCACGAGATCGTGGACCTGCGTCTCGAGATCTACGAGCCGCCCCGGTTCTTCGAGGCGTTCCTCCGCGGTCGCGCCTACCACGAGGTCCCCGACATCGTGCCGCGCATCTGCGGGATCTGCCCCGTCGCCTACCAGATGAGCGCGGTGCACGCGTTCGAGGAGCTCTTCGGCGTGCGGGTGCCGGAGGGCGTGCGGGAGCTCCGTCGGCTCCTGTACTGCGGGGAGTGGATCGAGAGCCACGTGCTGCACATCTTCCTCCTCGCCGCGCCCGACTTCCTCGGCTACCACAGCGCGATCGAGATGGCGAAGGACCATCCGGACCTCGTGAAGACCGCGCTCGCGATCAAGCGGGTGGGGAACGACATCATGGAGGTGATCGGCGGGCGCGAGATCCACCCGGTCTCGCCGCGGGTCGGGGGGTTCTCGCGGGCCCCGAGGCGGCGCGAGCTCGAGGCGCTCCTCCCCCGACTGGAGTGGGCGCTCGAGCGCATGCCCGGCATCGCCGACCTCGTGGCGTCCCTCGAGCGTCCCTCGCTCCCGCGCCGTGCCGAGCTGGTCGCCATGGTCCACCCCGAGGAGTACCCGATGAACGAGGGGGAGATGGCCTCGACCGAGGGGCGGCGCTGGACCTTCGCGGAGTACGAGACCGTCACGCGCGAGCTGCACGTCGAGCACTCCAACGCCCTGCACTCGGTGATCGCCGACACCGGCACGCCGTACCACACGGGGCCGCTCGCGCGGGTCAACCTGAACGCCGATCACCTCACGCCGGTGGCCCGCGAGTGCATGCGGCGCACGGGCCTGCGGGTGCCGGAGCTCGACCCCTTCTTCTCCATGGCGGCTCGTGTGGTCGAGACCGCGCTCGCGATCGAGGAGGCCATCCGGTTGATCCGGGCCTACGAGCCGCCCGACCCGCCGGTGGCGGAGGTCGTGCCGAGGGCCGGCCGGGCGACGTGGGCGACGGAGGCGCCGCGGGGCACGCTGTACCACCGGTACGACGTGGCGGAGGACGGCACGGTCCTGGAGGCGAAGATCATGCCGCCGACCTCGCAGAACCTCCGGCACATGGAGGAGGACCTGCGGGCCTTCGTCCCCGGCGTGCTCGATCGCTCCGACGAGGAGCTCACCCGCCTGTGCGAGATGGTGGTGCGGAACTACGACCCCTGCATCTCGTGCGCGACCCACTTCCTCCGCCTCGACCTGCGACGGCTGTGAGGCGGGTGCGGGTCGTCGGGGTCGGCTCCGGTTCGGGCGATGACGCGGTGGGGCTGCTCGCGGTGCGCGCGGCCCGGGCCGAGCTCGAACGCCTGGGCGTGGAGGTCCGCGAGGTCGGCGCCGGCGTCCACCTGCTCGACCTGCTCCAGGACGCGGACGCGGTGATCGTCGTGGACGCCGTCCTCGCCGAGGGGCTCGAGCCGGGGGCGATCGTGCGGGTGGAGGCCGGCTCGGCGGGGCTCTCCACCGAGATCCGGAGC